>JAIDKJ010000001.1 GCA_029051835.1 Paramuribaculum sp.
GCGTAGAGGATTTCCCCTATACGGTCGACGGCGTGGAAGTAAAGCCTGTCTACGTGACACTGCCCGGATGGAAGACCGACATGACCGGCATGAAGAGCGAGAAAGAGTTCCCCAAGGCATTCAGCGACTATGTGGCTTTCCTTGAAAAGGAACTGCAGACTCCCATAGCAGTGGTGTCGATCGGCCCCGACCGTGAGCAGACTATCGTGCGCGACAGCTTTTGAACAGAAAGCTGTCGGTCGACGTGCGGTAATTTAAGTAACCCACAAAATTACTTACCTTAATTAATACCTGACATTATGGCAAAAATCAAACCCTTCAGGGGAGTCCGTCCCCCAAGAGAATTGGTTGAAGAGGTGGCATCACGCCCCTACGACGTGCTCAACTCCGACGAAGCGCGCCGCGAGGCCGAAGGCAACCCCAAGTCGTTGTATCACATCATCAAGCCGGAGATCGACTTCGATCCGTCGACCGACGAGCATGATCCGTGTGTCTACGAGAAGGCTGTGGAGAATTTCAACGCCTTTCAGAGCAACGGATGGCTTGTGCAGGACAATGATGACCATTACTACATCTATGCCCAGACAATGGACGGGCGCACACAGTATGGAATAGTCATCGCCGCCAATGTCGACGACTATATGGAGGAGCGCATCAAAAAGCATGAGCTGACACGTCGCGACAAGGAGGAGGATCGCATGAAACATGTCAGGATCAACAATGCCAACGTTGAACCTGTGTTTTTCGCGTTCCCCGACAATGATGTGCTTGAACGTATCATAGCAGATGTCACCAAGGGAGAGCCTGAATATGACTTCACGGCGCCCGACGGATTCGGACACCATTTCTGGGTGATCGACGACAAAGCTACAATCGACGCCATCACTGCGGAATTCGCTAAAATACCGTATCTCTACATAGCCGACGGACATCATCGCACAGCGGCCGCCGCTCTCGTAGGCGCTGAAAAAGCCAAGGCCAATCCCGATCACAGGGGCGACGAAGAGTACAACTATTTCCTGGCAGTGGCATTCCCGGCCTCGCACCTCAAGATTATCGACTACAATCGCGTGGTGCGCGACCTCAACGGACTTACTCCCGAGCAATTCCTCGCCCGACTCGAAAAGGACTTCGTCGTGGAGGACAAAGGCGCGGAAATATATCAGCCCGCACAGCTCCACAACTTCTCGCTCTATCTCGGCGGCAGATGGTATTCGCTCACTGCACGTGAGGGTCGCTACAACGATCAGGATCCCATCGGAGTGCTCGACGTGACCATATCAAGCGACCTCATACTCCGCGACATCCTCGGCATCACCGACCTCCGCTCCGACAAGCGCATCGACTTTGTGGGCGGCATCCGAGGCCTGGGCGAGCTGAGCCGCCGTGTCGACAGCGGCGAGATGGCCATGGCTCTCGCACTCTATCCTGTATCGATGAAGCAGCTTATGGATATAGCCGATTCGGGCAATATAATGCCTCCGAAGACCACATGGTTTGAGCCGAAGCTCCGCTCCGGTCTTGTCATACACAAACTCGACTGACCTTTGGCATTGTCCACCGACCGATATAATGAAGCAGGGCGCGTTACGTCATCCGACGGGCGCGCCTTGCCGTTGGCCGACGCCCGCCGACATGCGGGCGAGCCTCTTACCGGGATTTTCGCCACTCCTCCCTCGGCATATATCCGCATGATGCTCGGTCACATAATAGGCCGTTGGATATGGATTCCTGTCTTGGCGCTGCTGGTATGCCTCGTTATGTCGGTGGCTGATCATGACGGTATGCGATGGGTGTTTGCCGGAGTGATATTGGCGTTCTGCGTCTATCCTATAGTCATGTTGCATCTGTGTATGCGGTCAATGGTCACAGCTGGAGCAAGACTCTGTGTGGCGCGCAAACGCATTGTCATCAGTTCTTCGGCTCTGGAAGTCATCTATCAGAAACCCGGTGAATCTCCGTCGGCGGAAGAATGCAGCGCCGATGAAGACGAGGCTGCATCCTCACAAGAAAAATCATCGTCGCCACAGCCCGAAGCCATGGTCGACGATGATTGTGAGTCAATACCGTTTGATGATATAGTTGATGTGATGTCGTCGAGTGACGCTTGCGTTATCCGTATGCGCCGACAGTCGTCCCGTTACCTGATCATACCCTCCGACGCATTTCTGTCAGCCGACGGCGCAGCGCGCCTGATGTCGGCGGTGGCATCGGCCGGCAGTCAGTCCATCGAGTAGTCGACGCAGGCTCGTCCGGCCTTGTGTCCGGCTATGATCGAGGCAGCGGCCACATGGGCGGGATGCTTGGCGTAGACATCGACGTCGGCAAGTGAAGGAAGCGTGGCGGTCAATACCACATCCCACTCTTCGGCCGGATTTTCGTTGATGCCCACTTCGATGCTCTCGAGGCACTCTATCTGTGCGGGAAGCGCTCTAAGAGCCTCGGCGAAGCGCAGAGCCACTGCGGCACGCTCCTCGGCTGTCCCTGACAGTTTGAAAGTGACGATATGCTTTACCATTGCGCGGTCATTCAGTTTGTTCCGTACATTTTCTCACGGGCCGCTGCCACACGTTCGTCGGTGATGTAGTCGTCGTAGTCCATCATCTTGTCGATAATGCCTGAGGGCGTCAGCTCAATGATGCGGTTGCACACAGT
This sequence comes from Paramuribaculum sp., assembly GCA_029051835.1. Taxonomy (GTDB): domain Bacteria; phylum Bacteroidota; class Bacteroidia; order Bacteroidales; family Muribaculaceae; genus Paramuribaculum. The sequence continues at coordinate 2,656 of JAIDKJ010000001.1, forward strand.
CTGTATGAACTCGTGGTCGTGCGACGACAGCAGTATGTTGCCCTTGAATGTCTGCAACGTGTTGTTGAACGCCTGGATCGATTCCAGATCAAGATGGTTGGTGGGGGAGTCGAGCACCATCGTGTTGGCGTTGCGGAGCATCATGCGGGCTATCATGCAGCGCATTTTCTCACCGCCGGAGAGCACCGATGCCTTTTTCAGCACCTCTTCGCCAGAGAAGAGCATCTTGCCTAAGAAGCCCTTGAGATAGATCTCGCTCGAATCGTCGCTGAACTGACACAGCCAGTCGACCAGATTCATGTCCGTGTTGAAGAAATCGGAATTATCGAGCGGCAGATAGGCCGTGGTGATGGTCTGTCCCCAGTCGAATGTGCCGGCGTCGGCCTTGCGGTTGCCGTTGATTATTTCAAACAGGGCGGTCATGGCGCGCGGGTCGCGGCTCAGGAATGCCACTTTGTCGCCTTTTTCTATCTGGAAATTCACATCCTTGAAGAGCAGCTCTCCATCGACCGATGCGGTAAGTCCGTGCACCTCCAGGATCTTGTTGCCCGGCTCACGCTCGGGGGTGAATATGATGCCCGGATAGCGCCGCGATGATGGCTGGATCTCCTCGATATTGAGTTTTTCAAGCATTTTCTTGCGGCTTGTGGTCTGCTTCGACTTGGCCACATTGGCGCTGAATCGCTGTATGAATTCAAGCAGTTCCTTGCGCTTCTCCTCGGCCTTCTTGTTCTGCTGTTGCTGCTGGCGCAGTGCGAGCTGGCTCGACTCATACCAGAAGCTGTAGTTGCCGGCGAAGAGCGACACCTTGTTGTAGTCGATGTCGAGAGTGTGGGTCGACACCGAGTCGAGGAAGTGACGGTCGTGCGAAACAACGAGAACGGTATTCTCGAAGTTCGACAGATAGTTTTCGAGCCATGCCACGGTGTCGAGGTCGAGGTCGTTGGTCGGCTCGTCGAGAAGCAGATTGTCGGGGTTGCCGAAGAGAGCTTTGGCAAGAAGCACACGCACCTTCTCGTTACCGCTCAGGTCTTTCATGAGCATATAGTGCTTGTCCTCTTTAATGCCGAGGCCGCTGAGCAGGCTTGCCGCGTCGCTCTCGGCATTCCACCCTTCGAGTTCGGCGAATTTTTCCTCCAGTTCGGAGGCGCGTATGCCGTCGGCATCGCTGAAATCGGCCTTGGCATACAGGGCGTCCTTCTCTTTCATGATGTCCCACAGCACGGTGTGACCCTGAAGCACTGTGTCCATCACAGTGAATTCATCAAACTTGAAGTGGTCCTGTTCGAGCACGCTCATGCGTTCGCCGGGGCCTTGGGTTATTGTGCCGTGAGTGGGGCTGAGCTGTCCGCTCAGCATACGCATCAGCGTGGATTTGCCGGCACCGTTGGCGCCGATTATGCCATAGCAGTTGCCCGGGGTGAATTTCATGTTCACGTCCTGAAACAACACTCTTTTTCCAAACTGTATGCCTAAATTGTTTACCGCTATCATCTTTCTTTACCTTGTCTTTATTGAAATCCGACACAAAGTTACCGCTTTTTTTTCATTTCGCCAACCGCGTCGCCCCCGTTATTGCGGACCATGGATTAATCCACAATGACGGGGGCGACTGTTGCGTTGCGTGTATTTCGGTTTCAGTCGAAGCAGCGGTCCCAGTCCTTCCATACCGTTTCATAGCCGAGCGAACGGATCTCTTCGGCCACCTGTGCGGGAGTGCGGGAGTCGCTGACCTCAAACTGTTCCAGCGAGTCAGGTTCGGAGCAGTATCCTCCCGGGTCGGTCTTGCTTCCGGCGCTCATGGATGTCACTCCGAGTTTCATCATGTTGGCGCGGAATGACGGAGATTCGCGGGTGGAATAGGATATGTCGACGTCGTGGTCGAATATTCTGAAGGCGAATGTCAGCTGAGCCAGTTCGCGGTCGGTCATCACCACATTGGGCTGATAGCCTCCTTCGGCCGGACACATGCGCGGGAAGTTGATGCTGTAGCGGGTCTTCCAGTAGTGTTTGCGCAGATAACGCAGATGACGGGCCATCATGGTCACGTCAGTGCGCCAGTCCTCAAGACCTATGAGCACTCCCATGCCGATCTTGTGCACTCCGGCCTGACCCATGCGGTCAAATCCGTTGACGCGCCATTCGAATATGGATTTCATGCCGTGGGGATGATAGGTCTTGTAGGCGGCTTCGTGGTAGGTTTCCTGAAAGCACACCACTCCGTTCAGTCCGCTGCCTACAAGCCGCTGATAGTCGCGGGTCTTCATCGGCATCACCTCAATGGTGAGATTGCTGAAATATGGCCTGGCCACCTGTAGCACTTTTTCGAGATAGTCCACACCGTTGAGCCTCGGAAACTCGCCCGACACCACCAGCAGATTCTCGAATGGGCCGAGGCGCCTGATAGCCTCGCATTCGTCCTTCACCTGATCAAGCGACAGGGTGATGCGCGTGAACGGATTGTCGTGATTGAATCCGCAATACACGCATTTGTTGGTGCAGGCGTTGCTCACATAGAGCGGTATGTACATCGAAATGGTCTTTCCGAAGCGTTCGAGCGTATAGGCGTGCGACAGACGCGCCATCTCTTCGAGATATGGCTGTGCGGCCGGCGATATGAGCGCCATGAAATCGTCCACATCCAGATGCTCTTTGGAGAGAGCCGTTTCCACGTCCGAGGCCGTTTTCGACGCTATCTCTGCCGTAGTCAGGTCCCAGTCGTATTTTTTCAGTTCGTAGTAAAACATCGCGATCGGTTTATTTCGCAAATTCGTCGGCAGTCGACTGCGATATGCGCATCGCGCAGAAGTTGGGTCCGCACATGGTGCAGAAGTGATCGTCGTC
>JAIDKJ010000010.1 GCA_029051835.1 Paramuribaculum sp.
TCGAGGCCGGAAACGAATGCGCGATCAGAAACGGTGTCATTGCGGCCAGAGTCACCAGAGCGCAGAGCAGACGACCCCACACTTCGCTGATGCCGGTAAGCCACGGCAACACCCATTTCTGCGATATGAGAGCCATTGCGACGAGTACGGCTGAGTAGAGCATCACTCTCCACAGATAGCGGTGGATGAGCGAGCGCCACAGGCGTCCGGTTTCGCTCTCGGAGGCAGCGCTTTCGGTGTAGCGGTCGATAAGGAAATGCAGCCGGCGCGGGAGCAGCCTGCGTATGATTTCATAGACCGGATCAGCCATGCGGATGAAATAAGGCGTGGTGAAGGTGGTCAGCACCGAAACAGCCACGACTATCGGATAGATGGTCGGATCGAGCACCCCGAGGCTCATGCCGAGGGTGGCTATGATGAAGGCGAATTCGCCTATCTGCGTGAGCGAGAAACCGGCTTCGATGGCCACCTTCAGATTCTGCCCGGTGACGAGCATGCCGAAAGTGCCGAACAGTATCATCCCCGCGATCACCACACCCGACAGCACAAGGATCGGCGCCCAGTACTGGGTGATGATATGCGGATTGACCATCATGCCTACGGATATGAAGAAGACTGATCCGAACAGATCCTTGACCGGAGTGACCACCCGCTCTATGCGTTCGGCAAAGCTCGTGCCGGCAAGGATTGAGCCCATGACAAAAGCACCCAGAGCGAGAGAGAAGCCGCAGTAGACCGAGAATACGGCCATGCCGAGGCATAGGCCCATCGACATGATCAGGAGGGTTTCAGAGTTGAGATAGCGGCGCACATTGTTGAGCAGCGAGGGGAGCACGAACACTCCCGTGGCAAACCACATGATAAGGAAAAACACCAGCTTCATGACGCTGAACAGCATTTCGCCCCCTTTGACGGTGGAGTTGACCGCTATCGACGACAGCAGCACCATCATCACTACCGCAAACAGATCCTCCACGATCAGCACCGCAAACACCAGCGAGGCGAATTTCTTGTGTTGCAGACCCAGATCGTTGAAAGCCTTGATGATTATTGTGGTCGACGACATTGAGAGCATACCGCCGAGAAACAGGCAGTTTATAGCCGAGAATCCGAGCACATGACCGATGATGAATCCGCCGCACATCATGCCTGTGACTATGATCAGCGCGGTCACGACGGCCGATCCGCCGGCATTGACAAGCTTCTTGAAGCTGAATTCAAGTCCGAGCGAGAAGAGCAGCACCACGATGCCGAGCTGTGCCCAGAACTCGATATTGCTGTCGGTAGTCACCGACGGCAGATATTCGAAGTGGGGGCTTGCCAGAAATCCGGCCACGATATAGCCGAGCACCACAGGCTGACGGAGCCATTTGAAAAGCACCGTCACAACGGCGCCGAGTATGAGTATGAATGCCAGATCACGTATCAGGCTCTCGATTGGCAGAGATTCGGCTATTGTGGCGAGGATCATATTGTCACTTGATTGGCGAGCGAGATGCCCTGGGTGGGATTGAGTTGTCGGAGCTGTCCGAACACCTTGACGAAGTCGGTGGTGTTCTTGGCGAGCACTACCAGATTGAGGCGGGTGCAGGGTGTTTCGAAATCATACTCCACAAACACGTTTGTCAGCGTGATGTTGTATTCCGACAGACAGTGGCGGTAGGCTTCGATATCCTTCACGATGGCGCCGATGCGTATGCGCACAATGCGTGTTTCCCAGCCCACATGTATGCGGTGTTCCAGCTGTTCGAGCAGCACGAGGATCACGAGCATCAGCCCCGTAGCCACTATCGATACCAGATACATGCCTACTCCCACGGCCATGCCTATCGTGGCCACCATCCATATGCCGGCGGCTGTGGTCAGTCCGCGCACCGAGCCTTTCATCTGTATGATAGCTCCGGCGCCGAGGAAACCTATGCCGGTGATCACCTGGGCGGCTATACGTCCGGGGTCGCCGTTTTTCAGTCCGAGATACTCCTGAGGCACGTAGATGGAGAGCAGCATGGCCAGCGTGGCTCCCATGGATATGAGGGCGAATGTGCGTATGCCGGCTATCTGGCCTTTGCGTTTGCGCTCCATGCCCACACAGCTGCCCAGCAACAGGCTGACACATAGCTTGAACACCGCCGAGGTCGTAGTGACCTCGACGGAGTTGACGGCTTCGTATAATCGCTGTAGGGTTTCGATCATTTTTTGAAGGTGAAGCGGCGCGATGCCAGACGGTAATTGTCGGCAAACAGTTCTACCGTATATTCGCCTGCCGAAAGGGCAGTGTTCACGTCCCAGTAGATGGTGACGCCCGGTATCTCCTCGCCGGCGTATTCGATCTGTTTTTTAGCAGTGCATGCCACGTTGGAGCCTTCGAAGTCAAAGGTGCCGGCATTGCCCAGAAGGGCGCCTTCAGGCGAAGTGATGCGCAGATACACGGTTTTCTGTCCTACGGGAGTGGAGTTGTTCTGCGGTATGGTGAATGTCACCATGAGCTGCTTGGCCTTGGTGATTTTTTTCTCCTGTTTGCCGTTTTTCTTGAGCGGAGTGAGAGCCACGCCGGTGACGTTGAGTTTCTCGGCGAGTGTCATCCGTTCGCTGAGAGTTTCGTTTTTGCGTGTCACCTCCTGCATACGGTTCGACAGAGTGCGGTTCTCGTTGCGTATTTCTGCGTTCTCGGCGCGCAGTCCGGCGTTCTCCTTGCCGAGCGAGTCCACCTGGGCTATGTAGTGGCGCAGGAGGCCGCGCAGTGTGGAGATCTCGTTCTGGAGCTGCGATATGCGCTTCTGGCTTTTCACCTTCTCGGAGTTGAGCTCCTGCAACAGCTGTTCCACCTTGTTTTTGGCGGCGGTATACTTGGCCAGGATGGTGTCGCCGGCCATCTGTGTGGCCTGATTCTCATACTGTGCGAACTGCGAGTTGATGGCCTCGTACTCGTTGGCCAGCTGCAATTGGTCGTTGGTGAGCTGGAGCTGTTCGTTTTCGGCTTTCTGCTGGTTGACTTCGAGTTTCAGCGAGGTCACCTGAAACAGGCTTACCGCCACAGCTATCACCAGGAGGGCCACAAGCCCTATGGCGAGCCATAGGAGCTTGGGCTTGTTGCTGAGTGAATTCATGTCGTGTGATTGGAATGTTGTGATGAGTGCTGACCGCTTCAGGCCGGTCAGTCTGCTATTGTTGATGTTTGATTATCTCTTGAGTGATGATCATAGACCCTGTCCGTGGCAGTTCTTATATTTCTTACCGCTTCCGCAGGGGCAGAGATCGTTACGGCCTATTTTCGGACCGGCCTTGACGGGCATCGGGCGCTGCTGCTCACCCTGACGTGCCGAAGCTGCCGCACGCTGTTCGGCTTCGCCGGGCAGATTGCCGCGGCTCTCGCGGTAGTTGTTGGCCTGCCGGTGGCTTTCAGGCATCGCACGCTGCACCTCAGGCTGCGGAGCCTGGCGTGGAGCGCTTTCGGGCTGCTGCTGTGCCGGACGCTGCTGTATGTAGAGCTGGCCGCGCATGAGCGCCGAGATCACCTTCACATTGAGATTGTTGAGCATGTTCTCGAAGAGGTGGAACGATTCTACCTTGTAGATCACCAGCGGGTCTTTCTGCTCGTACGATACGTTCTGCACCGACTGCTTCAGCTGGTCGAGTTCGCGCAGATGTTCCTTCCACAGTTCGTCGATGCTCACCAGCATTATTGCCTTGTGCCACTCCTTGACTATGGCGCGGCCGTCGGAGTTGTAGGCGTCGATGATATTGACCGGAAGGCTGAACACGCGCTTGCCGTCGGTGATCGGCACGAGTATCATGGAGTTCATGCCGCGGTTTTCGACGCAGTCCTTGATCACCGGCATGGCTACCTCGCGGATGCGGTCGTTCTTGCGGTCGAAAGCCTCTATGGCGGCCTGATGCACACGGTCTATGGCCTCTTCCTTGCTCATGCTGCGGTATTCCTCTTCGGTGAAGGGAGCCTCGATAGTAAGAGTCTTGAATAGCTCGAGCGACAGATCGCCGAATGCGGCAGGGGAGTCGTACGACGCGATGAGGTTCTCGATGTAGTCGTAGAACATATTGGCTATGTCGATGCCTATGCGTTCGCCAAGCAGGGCGTGATGGCGGCGCGAATAGATGTAGGTGCGCTGCTTGTTCATCACGTCGTCATATTCGAGGAGGCGCTTGCGTATGCCGAAGTTGTTTTCTTCCACGCGTTTCTGAGCCTTCTCTATGGCGCGCGTCACCATGCTGCTCTCTATCATCTCTCCCTCTTTGAGGCCGAGGCGGTCGAGCACTTTGGTCACATGGTCGGTGGCGAACAGACGCATCAGCGTGTCCTCGAACGACACGTAGAACACCGACGATCCCGGGTCGCCCTGACGGCCCGAACGGCCTCGGAGCTGACGGTCTACGCGGCGGCTCTCATGACGCTCGGTGCCTATGATGGCCAGACCACCGGCCTGTTTCACCTCTTCGGGAAGCTTGATGTCGGTGCCTCGGCCCGCCATGTTGGTGGCTATGGTGACGGTGCCTGTCTTGCCCGCCTGTGCCACGATGTCGGCCTCCTTCTGGTGAAGTTTGGCGTTGAGCACCTGGCAGGGTATATGGCGCATGTCGAGCATTCGTTTGAGCAGTTCGGATATTTCCACCGAGGTCGTGCCCACGAGCACCGGACGTCCCTCCTCGCGAAGCTTGACTATCTCTTCGATCACGGCCGCATATTTCTCTTTCTTTGTCTTGTAGACACGGTCGTTCATGTCTATGCGGGCCACCGGACGGTTGGTCGGGATAGTCACCACATCGAGCTTGTAGATATCCCACAGCTCTCCGGCCTCGGTTTCGGCCGTACCGGTCATTCCGGCGAGCTTATGGTACATTCTGAAGTAGTTCTGCAGGGTGATTGTGGCGAATGTCTGCGTGGCGGCTTCCACCTTCACTCCCTCCTTGGCCTCGATGGCCTGATGGAGTCCGTCGGAGTAGCGGCGTCCCTCCATGATACGTCCGGTCTGTTCGTCGACGATCTTGATCTTGTTGTCGTCGATCACGTATTCCACATCATTTTCGAAGAGAGTGTAGGC
>JAIDKJ010000100.1 GCA_029051835.1 Paramuribaculum sp.
CCCTGCCGGATGGCTCCCCTCTCTCCTCTCTCCTCTGGATATAAAAAAAACGGTGTGCCGACCGTCGGGTCGGCACACCGCCTGATAGGGTGTCGGTCGGGGGGGATTACTCCGCCGGCTGCATCACTACTACTATGTAGCTGCCCTTGTCGAGCACCTGGCGGACGAACGCCTTGATCTCGTCGGCCGTGATGGAACCGGCGGTGGCTACGTTGTCGTTGAAGGTGTCGATGCCGGTGCGGTGCCATGTGCCGAGCGCCGACAGCCAGTTGCCGTTGCGCTCCTTGCCCTCGGTGTAGGATTTGATCATGTATTCCTGCACGCGCGACAGCTCCTCGGGCTTGATGTCGGCCGCGAGCTCCTCAAACTGTTCGGCGATGATGGTGAGCACCTTGTCTTTCAGCTCCGGCTTCATCGGGAAAGCGGTCTGGAAAACGACGTTGCGCGGAGTGCCGAGCGACAGCGATCCCGATGCGCCGATCGAATAGACGGCTCCCTCCTTCTCGCGCACGATGTCGTTGAGGCGGCGCGAGAGTATCTGTCCGGCCATCGATGCTATCTGGCTGTTGCGGCTGTCGGAAGGCATGTCGGCCACCTCGAATATGGCCACGTAGGTCTGCGGAGTCTCCATCTTCACGGACTCCTGCGACGTGCGGCTTCCCTCCTGCACGAGCAGCGCAGGCTCAAACTCGGTCACCTGCTTAACGGCTGTGGCCGGATCGCCGGGGAGGCTGGCTATATACTGCTCCACGAGCGGACGGAGGGCGTCGATGTCGACATTGCCCACGAAGGTGAACGTGAAGTCGGCGGCATTGGCCGTCATGGCGCGCGAGATGCTGATGATCTGCTCGCGGTCGGCGCGCTCCACGTCGCTTACGGTGGTCATGGCCGCGCGGGGCGAGCCGCCGTAGAGGTTCTTAAGCACGGCGGTGTTGAACTGGAACTGCGGCGTGGCCTCCTGGTTGTGGATCGACGATGCCGTCGACTTCTGCAGAGCCTCAAACTCGTCGGCCGTGAAGTTGACGGCGGTGAAGCTCATATAGATCAGCTCCATGAGCGTGGGCAGATCCTTGGGTACGGTATTGCCGGTCACTGAGCGCGAGAACGCGCTCCAGTTGAGTCTCACACCGGCCTGCTTGCCGGCGAGATACTTCTGCAGATCCATGTTGGAGTAGTCGCCGAGGCCATACTGTGAGAGGGCGTCGCCCATGAACAGCAGTGAGGCGGCGTAGTCGTCGCCGAACTTCGGCGAATATCCGCCGTTGGCCACTGCCGAGAAAAGTATCTCGTCGTCCTTGAAATCGGTCTTCTTGATCACCACCTTGGCGCCGTTGGAGAGGGTCCATTCGGTGGTGCCCCACTGCTTGTTTTCGGTTGTCGACACGATCGATCCGGGTTTGGGGAGGGCAGGGATGAGGGGTTCCGACTTCACTTCGTCGACAAACGGCTCGATCGTCTCGGCGTCGACAGCCGCCAGAGCGTCGGCAAACTCGCTGTCGGTGGGGTAGCGGCCCTCGGCGTTGTCGGGCAGCAGAGCCATGAGCACACGGTTGTCGGACACCGGCAGGGCGGCCAGAGCCTGATTGATCTGCGCCACCTGCACGTTCTGGGCTATCATCTGCACCATCGGCCATTCGGCCTCGATGCCGGGGATGGGTTCGCCCTCAAGGAAGTTGTTGATGTATTCACGCACGTAGGAGGAGTTCTCACACTGGCGGCGGTTGTTGTAGGCACGCTCCATGCGCGAGAGATACTCGCTGCGAGCGCGGTCATACTCCGTGACGGTGAAGCCGCCCCGGATCGCACGCAGCAGCTCGCGGTAGGCGGCGGCGAGAGCCTTGGGGTGGTCGCCGTCCTTCGACATGGCGTAGAGATCGAGCGCGTCCTTGGTCTGAGCGATGAAGAACTTGCCCATCACGGCCTGCGCTCCGGCAAACGGGGCGTCGGGACGCGAGGCGATGTCGTTCAGGCGGGTGTTGAGCATGGAGGTGATCATCGACTCCACATATTCCTGCGCGTAGTAGGCGGGGGTGTTCTTGAGCTGTTCGGGGAAGGCGTCGCTCTTGATCATCAGCACTATCAGGGAGTTCTGCTGCTCCTTATCGTGGCCTATGGCGTAGATGGTGCCCTTGTTGTCGCTCACCGGGAAGTAGACGCGCTCTTTCGGGTCGGCGGGCATCTCGATGTCGGCAAACATCTCCTTGATCTTGGCCTCGATGCGGTCGGGGTCGATGTCGCCCACCACGATTATGCCCTGCAGGTCGGGGCGATACCACGTTTCGTAGTAGTCGCGCAGTGCCTGATGGGGGAAGTTGTCCACCACCTCCATGGTGCCTATCGGCAGACGGTGGCCATACTTCTCGTCCTGGTAGATCACAGGCAGGAGTTTCTCGAGAATGCGCATCTGGCCTACATTGCTCTGGCGCCACTCCTCATGGATCACGGCGCGCTCGGCGTCGATCTCCTCCGGGAGCAGCAGCAGGTCGTTGGCCCAGTCGTGGAGTATGAGCAGGCAGGAGTCCTGCACGCCCTCGCGGGCCACGGGCACGTTGCTGATGTTGTAGACCGTCTGGTCGAAGCCGGTCATGGCGTTGAGGTTGCGGCCGAATTTCACTCCCACCGATTCGAGATAGTTGATCAGATCCTTGCCGGGGAAGTGGGTGGTGCCGTTGAAGCACATGTGCTCAAGGAAGTGGGCCAGTCCGGCCTGATGGTCCTCCTCCTGCATCGAGCCGACCTTCTGGGCTATGTAGAAGTCGGCCTGACCCTTGGGATATTCGTTGTGACGGATGTAATAGGTGAGTCCGTTGGGAAGTTTGCCTATGCGCACCTCCTTGTCGACAGGAAGCTGCGGCATCTGCTGAGCCGTGGCCGTCGCTCCGCAGAGCAGGGCGGTGGCGGCTGTCAGCGCTGCCAGGCATCGTTTGATTTTCATACTGTTGATATATTGGTGTTTTGTTAGTGATTTCAACGGTTTGCTATCGCTTTACTATATTTGTCGCGCTAAAAAGTGAAAAGTTGCAGACAGCTGTTATTTTTTGTTGTTTTTTCTCACCCATGCCACTGAAATGCCTACGCTGACGGCGAGCGCCCATGGATAGACCATGTAGGGCCACGGGGCGGCGGGCGAGATTCCGGCCAGGGCGGTGGCCAGCAGGGTCTGCGCGCCGTAGGGTATGAGAGCCTGCACTATGCACGAGGCGGTGTCGAGCAGCGAGGCTGTCTTGCGCGGGGTGATGCCGTAGGCGCGGGCTATGTCGCGGCTGATGGCGCCGGTGGTGATTATGGCCACGGTGTTGTTGGCCGTGCACAGGTTGACGATCCCCACCAGAGCCGCCACGCAGGCCTGTGCACCGCGCGCTCCGCTGATGCGTGATGTGAGCCGCTGCAGCAGATAGTCGATCCCTCCGGCGGCCTTGATGATGCCAAGCAGCCCGGCGGCCATGAGAGTGATGATGATGAGATTGCCCATCGAGTCGATGCCGGAGCCCATGTAGCCGCAGAGGCTCAGGGCGTCGTGGCCGCCGGCGAGGCCGAGGGCGAAGGTGGCGGCGATGCCCGCCGAGAGCACTATGGCCACATTCACTCCCGCCATAGCGAGAGCTATGACCAGCAGATAGGGGGTTATCAGCCAGGGGGCGGCTGCCGCAGGGCCGGTCGGCGCAATGACAGCCGGAGCGTCGGAGCCTATGATCACGTAGGCTATCAGACTCACCAGTGCGGCCGGAGCGACGATGCGCACGTTGGCGCGGAATTTCTCGTCCATGCGGCACCCCTGGGTGCGGGTGGCCGCGATGGTGGTGTCGGAGATAAACGACAGGTTGTCGCCGAAAAAGGCTCCGCCGATCACCGCCGCCACATACATGGCGGTCGGGGCGCCGGCCGCGCCGGCCATCTCGGCGGCAAGCGGGGCGAGAGCCACGACGGTGCCCACCGAGGTGCCTACCGACAGCGAAATGAAGCAGGCGGCTAAAAACATGCCCGGAAGGAGCAGCTGCGGCGGAAACACACGCAGCGTCAGAGCCACCGTGGCGTCGACCGCGCCGATCTCCTTGGCCATCGAGGCGAAAGAGCCCGCCAGCACGAAGATCCATATCATGTAGAGAATGTCGCTGTGGCCGGCTGCGCGCGAAAACACGCCGATGCGGTCGCTCAGGCGTCCGCGCATCACCACACCCGTGCCCCAGGCCGAAGCTGCCGTGAGAGCCACGGCTATGGGCATCTTGTAGAAGTCGCCGATCACGGCCGATACAGCCACGTAGAGCGTCAGGAAAACTATCATGGGCGACAGGGCGAGCCATCCGCGCCGCGCCGGTATTAAATCAGTGTGTGTCATATCCGGACGCAAAGTTACGCAACAATTCCCGTCCGTGCAATGCGCCTCTGTCGCCTTCCGCGACTCAATCCGGTCCTGTGGCTCGCTCGAAGTCGCGCAAGGTCGCAAGCAGCCCCGGGGCGAGGATCTCCTCGCATCGAAGGGCAATCTCCCGGGGAATCGGATAGACGCAGGCGGCGATAGAGCCTGCGATGCATGCCATGGTGTCGGTGTCGCCGCCGAGCGACACGGCCAGACGCACGGTGTCCTCGAAGTCGCGGCCGTCGAGAAACGCGATGATTGATTCCGGCACTGATCCCTGGCAGGAGACGTCCCATCTGTAGTCGGGACGGATCTCCTCTATGGTGCGCGTCAGATCGTAGTTGAAGTGCCATTGGATGTAGTCGCGGATCTCGCCTTTCGAAGCGCCGTGCCGGGCCATCCATATGGCGGCGGCCACGGCTTGCGCTCCGGCTATGCCGGCCGGGTGATTATGGGTCACGGCGGCCGATATGCGGGCTAATCCGAGGGCTTCGTCGAGGGTCGACGCCACGATCCCCGCCGGACTCACACGCATCGCCGAGCCGTTGCCCCAGCTGCCGTAGGGTTGCGGGTCGGAGCTGTGAAGCCATTGGTTGAACTGGTAGCCGTAGCCGGCGTCGGGATATTCGCGCCCGAACTCCTGCATGATCCCGACAAGACGGTCGGGCGAGCGGTCGGAGTCGGGCATGAGCCACCGGGCCACGGCAAGAGTCATCACACTGTCGTCGGTGAAACGGCTCCATGGATAAAACAGATCGAAGTCGTAGAATTTCACCCGGCTGCGCTCGAAAAAAGAGCCGATTATGTCGCCGGCTATCGCTCCAAGCATAAGCGGTCAGTCTCGGCTTTTCTGTGGCATCCCGAAGCGTCCGAACGGGTTGCTCCCGGCCGGACGGCGGTATCTGACGGCGCCGATGTCGTATGATTTGTGACACGAATCGCAGAGCGGTATGAAATGCGATTCAAGCGGCAGGTGGGCTTCGTAAAACCGTTCGAGGAATTCCTGCATGTCCACCTCCACGGTGTCGCCGCCGGTGGTGTAGTGTCGTTCGAGTATGTCGCGTGCTGTTTCAATGCGTCCCGGAGTGTTTTTGACGTGTGCAGCCTGAAGCTCGGTCTGTCGGCCGCAGTGGCTGCACTGTCCGGATTTGCGGATGGAGCGGGTATAGTATTTTACTGCGTTGGTAAGCAGTGTCGCTCCGAAGAGATCGATGAACTCATCTTTTGTGCCTGTGAATTTGGCCATGACTTTTTTGTTTGAGGTTGTCGGTATCGGATTATTGCTTCGCTTCTTTGTCGCGATTCAGAAAATTCAGATAGTAGCCGATGTTTGTGAATCCGTTGCGGATGGTGATGTAGCTGCAGCTGGCATTGGCATAGATCTGCTGATGCTGTTTTTTCACCATATCGATATACTTTTCCTGCATTCTCTTCGTGGGTAGCGCCCGGAGCACTTCCAGAAACGTCATTGGATTTGTCACTATTGACGGAAGCTCCGGATCCATGTTTCTGACGGAGTTGGCCATCTTTACGGCATTGTCATAGCTGATCCTGCGCTCTGTTTCCAGCCACGAAATGAATTCTTTTTCGTCGGGGAGCGGAGCGGCTTTCTTCTTGAGCAGTTTCCGGTCGTGGGCTTCCGCCACATCCACGATAAAGTCGTGATATGCCTGCATGGCCAGAACTGCGGCTGTCGGATAGGAGTCTTTGTCTTTTTCGCGCTCTTCCATAATGGTGTCGACGTAGGCTTTCACCAGTTCCGGGGCGCTCTTTCTTGTCAGGTCGCATTTGGTTCTGCCGGGGATCTCTGTGATAAAGGAGCGGAGCAGATCGTAGAGGTTAAGCCCTGTCAGTTCATACAGCGACTCGTATGCCGACTCGTATGCGCGGATATAGTCGTCGGCTGATTTTTCTGAGATCGACCGGTTTTCGATAAGCCATTGTCTGAACTCATTCATCATGTAGGGCACGGTCATCACTATCTCGGACTCTTCGTCCTCATCGTCGGGCCATTTCGCCAGCAGATCCTCCAGAGAGATCTCCTCCCATTCTTCGTTCTCGGCAGGATTCAGGGCTGTGGCGTCGGTGTTGTTGGTCATAGTTTTTTCGTTTTTTTTGTTTGTGCTGCAAAGTTAATATGGCAGAGCCTGACGATCCAAGCAAAACAGCTTGCGATTTTCGGGAATGAATCATCCGTGCGGCTTCATTATGTGATGTCGGTCGCTTTCGGGTCGGCGGCCGGGTGAGCCATGTCCGACGCCTGATTTCACCCGCGCAATCTGAGGCTCGAAAAATTATTTGCCTGAATGGAAGAAAATGCGTAACTTTGCGGCGCTTTTAGCAGTGTGCCGACAGCCTCCCGGTTGCCGATCCATTGCGGAGCAGACAGATAATCAAATTTTTTACCAACCCAAAGAACATGAAGTACGAAACCGTTTTCATTTTAACTCCCGTTTTGTCTGACGTTCAGATGAAGGAAGCGGTAGCAAAGTTCGCTGATGTGCTCAAAGCCGAAGGCGCGACCATCGTCAACGAAGAGCTCTGGGGTCTGCGCAAGCTCGCCTATCCCATCGCCAAGAAGTCGACCGGCTTCTACAGCCTCATCGAATTCGAAGCTGATCCCACTGTGATCAAGAAGCTTGAGACAGCTTACCGCCGCGACGAGCGCGTCATCCGATTCCTCACATTCCGTCTCGACAAGTATGCAGCACAGTATGCCGAGAAGCGTCGCTCCATCCGTGCAGGAAAGGCAGCTGCCGCCAAGGAAGAAAATGTAGAAACCGAAACAAAGGAGAATTAAGCTATGGCACAGACACAGTCAGAAATCCGCTACCTCACTCCGCTGTCGGTAGACGTGAAGAAGAAAAAATATTGCCGGTTCAAGAGAAGCGGCATCAAGTATATCGACTACAAGGATCCCGAATTCCTCAAGAAGTTCCTCAACGAGCAGGGTAAGATACTTCCCCGCCGCATCACCGGCACTTCGCTGAAGTTCCAGCGCCGCGTGGCTCAGGCCGTGAAGCGTGCCCGCCATCTGGCACTCCTTCCCTACGTCACCGACTTGATGAAATAACCCCTAAACTCTGACAGCAATTATGAAGATCATACTTAAGGAAGACATTCCGTCGCTGGGTTACAAGGACGACGTGGTCATCGTCAAAGACGGCTATGGCCGCAACTACCTCATCCCCCAGGGCAAGGCCGTGATAGCCAGCCCGTCGGCCCTCAAGTCGCTCGCCGAAGAGCAGAAACAGCGCGCACACAAGCTCGCCAAGATCAAGGCTGATGCCGAGGCTGTGGCCGAGTCGCTCAAGGACGTGGCTCTCACCATCGGTGCGAAGACCAGCTCCACAGGCACCATCTTCGGATCGGTCAACAACATACAGATCGCCGAGGCTCTCGAGAAGCTGGGTCACAACATCGACCGCAAGCTCATCGTTATCAAGGAAACCGTCAAGGAAGTGGGCAAGTACGAAGCCACTGTGAAGCTCCACAAGGAAGTGGCAGTGACTATCCCCTTCGAAGTAGTGTCGGAGTAAATCTCCCACTGCTCCCGGAGGCATCAGCTTCCACTGGATATATCATTGAGGCCGTGCTGCAAAGCGCGGCCTCAATCGTTTTTTTTCGGATTGTTGTTTTTACTCTTTAGGCAGTGCGAGCTTCGGCTCCATTATGTCGATCCACAGGCGCGACATGCGGTAGTGGGCGGCCGTGGTGGGATGTATGCCGTCCCACACCCAGTATTCCGGCGCGCCGACGGCAGTCAGCTCCGTTATCAGGCTGTCAAACGGTATCACGGTCAGATCGTGCCGCGCCGCTATCTCGCGCACGGCCGCAGCAAGCTCTTTTATCATTCGCTCCCTTTCGGGATAGGATGCATCCTGCCCTATGCGGCCGGCCTTGGCGGTGAAGGGAGTGCATATGGCTATCTGCACTCCCGGCAGAGAGTCGGCCGTAAGGCATATGAGCGAATCGAGCTGCTGTCTGAACCGCTCGACGCTGAACTCCACCCTGTCGGGCTGTCTGAGATGATGATGCACGTCGTTGGTGCCTGCAAGTATCGACACCACGTCGGGACGCAGCGCTATCACATCCTCCTGCCATCGCGCCGCCATATCGCTCAGCCTATGCCCGCTGATCCCTCGGTTGTGGAATTGCAGTCCGGCTCCGGCATATTCGCTCATGAAGTACCCGGCCGTCATTTCCATATAACCGTGGCCGAAAATGTGGTTGAAGTCGTCGTGCGACCGCTTGTCTGATGCCACGCCGCGGCCTCCTCCCCAGTTGCCGTCGGTGATGGAGTCGCCTATGAACAGCAGAGTCCGTGCCGTCGACGTAATCGCGCCGGTGGCCAGCAGCAGTGCGGCCGCCACCGAAAGTGCTGTCTTTTTCATGCCGGTGTCAGAGTGGTTGAAATGCTTAAGTTACTTATCCTTACTCCCGGTCGAGCAGGTCGGGGCGCAGGCGGCGTGTGCGCTCCATCGCCTGATCGTAGCGCCACTGGTCTATGCGGGCCTGATGACCCGACAGGAGTATGTCGGGCACTTGCCAGCCCTTGTAGTCGGCCGGACGCGAATAGACCGGCGGGGCGAGCAGATTGTCCTGAAACGAGTCGGACAGCGCGCTCTGTTCGTCGCCTATCGCCCCCGGTATTAGCCTTACTATGGCGTCGGTGATCACCATTGCGGGGAGTTCGCCCCCGGTGAGAACATAGTCGCCAACGGATATCTCACGGGTTATCAGATGCTCGCGCACTCGGTAGTCCACCCCCTTGTAGTGGCCGCAGAGTATTATGATATTCTCGAGCATCGACATCGAGTTGGCCATCGGCTGGTCGAAGGTTTCGCCGTCGGGCGAGGTGAATATCACCTCGTCATAGTTGCGTTCGGCCTTCAGAGCCGAGATCGCGCGGTCGATCGGTTCCACCTGCATCACCATCCCGGCTTCGCCGCCAAACGGATAGTCGTCCACTTTGCGGTGACGGTTGGTGGTATAGTCGCGCAGGTTGTGGACATGTATGTCGACAAGACCCTTGTTGCGGGCGCGTTTGATGATTGAACATCCGAGCGGAGATTCGAATATCTCCGGCAACACTGTCAGCAGATCAATTCTCATAATTGCGGAGGCTGGCCTTCAGGCTCTCGGTGACCATCACGCGAAGCTCCGGAGGCTCCATGACGGTAAGATTGGCTCCGTGACTCAGCAGTTCCTGGAGAAAATCGGCGGTGAGCTTGAGGCGGTAGGTGAATATTGAATAATTGTCGTGGATCATCTCCTGCTGGGAGGAGTGGAGCGGCAGCGCTCTGAAATATTTGGCCTGGCGGGCTTCGACGCGGATCACCACCCGCTTCGCTTCGGCGTGGGAATACATTATGCCGAAGCAGTCGGCGAAGTACTGTTCCGGATCGAAATCGTCGGGCATTGCAAACTTGTCGTTGAGCAGCACTACCGCCGCCATGCGGTCGAGGGCATAGGTCTTGATCTTGTCTTCGGCCACGTTGCGTCCGGTCACGTACCACCGCTGCCTGAACAGTTTCAGGAAATACGGTTCGACGGTCACGTCGGGCGTGGGATTGCTGCGCATGTAGTTGCTGTAGGTAAACCGTAGCGGCTTCAGCTCCTTTATGGCGGCGATGGCCGTGGACAGAAACTGGCGCGACGATGGCACATCTTCGAGAAACACTCTGTGGCTCACCGAACGGGCGTCGGTCAGAACGTTGCTCATCGCAGCCGAGTTGAGCATCCATTCCGTCACCGAATCGTCGTGTTTGTCGCCGCCGTTGTCGATGTAATACTCGTAGGTCGACGGATCACACTCGATATTGATCTTGAAAAGCTCCTCGATGGCGTTGCGGTAGTTGTAGAACGTGCGTCGCGGCAGCCGTTCGCCGTCCGACACTTCGGCTCTGCACCACAGTTCGTTTAGCTCGTCGCGGGTGATCGCTCCGTGCCGGCGTATGGTTTCGATGATCCAGATATAGCGGCTAAACAGGTTTTTCGGCATAGGCGGTCGGTGTCTGTCGCTGTGCGGCCTGAGAGGCAGCGGCGAGTCCTGTCATGGTGAGCAGGGCGTTGATGATGAGAAGTTCGAAGCCGGTTTCGTAGCCCCATGCGCGGTGGAGCGTCCATTGGGTGACCCATGCGAGAGCCGGAGCGGCGATGCAGATGGCCGGCACCCACGAGTCGCGCACCTGCCGGCGGGTCAGCAGTCCGAAGGCGAATAGGCCGAGTATCGGGCCGTAGGTATAGGATGCGAGGGTATATACGGCGCTGATGGCGTCATCCTCGCTCAGATGGTAGAACACCACTATCACCAGCCCCATCGCCGCCGCCATGGCTCCGTGTATGCGGCGGCGCACTATCGTGAGCCTTTGCGGGTCGAGGCGCCGGGGAGCGTCGAGTATGTCTACGGTCAGCGATGTCGTCAGCGACGTCAGGGCCGAGCCGGCGGCCGAATAGGCAGCCGCTATCAGTCCTACCACAAACACTATCCCGGCCACCACCGGCATTCCGTCGTGAGAGGCCACAAGCCCGAACAGTTCGTCTGATTTTTCAGGCAGCTCTATCGAGTTGTGCGAGGTGTAGAGAAGCAGCATCGTGCCGAGGATCAGGAAGAGGCCTATCACGAAAAACTGCATCACACCGCTCCATATCATGTTTTTGCGGGAGCTGACAGAGTCGCGGCACGACAGATGGCGCTGCATCATGTCCTGGTCGAGTCCGTTGGTGGCTATGGCCATGAACACTCCGGCCAGAAACTGTTTCCAGAACCACTGGCCCGATTTCGGATCGTCGAAGAAAAATACACGGCTGCTGTGGTGGCTCCCCACGGCGTCGATCAGCTGCGCGGGGCCGAGGCCGAGATCTTTGGCGATGAATATGATGCATAGCGCTACCGAGCCTATCAGGCAGGCGCTCTTGAGCAGGTCGGTCCATACGAGGGCTTTCACGCCCCCCTTCACCGTGTAGAGCCAGATGAGGGCTATCGTTGCGGCCACATTGACCTCGAAGGGTATGCCGAGCGGACGGAACACAAGCAGCTGGAGCACGGCGCATACCACAAAAAATCTCACCGAGGCGCCAAGGATCTTCGACACGAAGAATATCCACGCTCCGCTGCGGTAGCTGTTGCTGCCGAAACGCTGGCCGAGATAACCGTAGATCGACACCAGCCCCAGACGGTAGAAGAGCGGCACGAGCACCACAGCTATCACCACATAGCCCACGATGAAGCCCATCACCATCTGCAGGTAGGCGTAGCCCTTGGCCGCCACCATCCCCGGAACGGAGATGAACGTCACGCCCGAAATGGCCGCGCCCACCATGGCGAAGGCCACCACAGGCCACGGTGCCTTGCGGTTGCCGGTAAAGAATGTTTCGTTGTCGCTGCCGCGCGATGCAAGCCATGAGATGCCTATGAGCAACGCGAAGTAGCAGGCCACGGTGGCTATCACTGTCAGTGGAGTCATGTCTGTTTCCGTCTGTATGGTATTGATGATGCAAAGATACGAATTACCTCAGACATACACCAATCCGCCCCCGCCAAAGAATGATCAAAAGAGGCACTGTGCCAAAAACGATAGTTTGTTTACAGTGCCTTGTTTTTTTTCATGATGATCCGTGAATGACACCGATATCAGGGTGGTTCATAGAATCAGATTGACTATATAGACTATATTCTTCTCCAGCATCGAATTGTCATCGGGGATGGCCGCGACGCTGCCCCCCGATTTACTGACTCCCGACAGGAGTCGTTCGATGGCTCTGCCTGTGTCGGTTCCGGCATATGCTCTGTCGGTGTTGAGAATGACCATGAATTTGAAGGCATCCGGCGATTTCTCTTTCTTTTTTCCATGCAGCAGGCCGGTTATGTCATCTTTTATGCCGTTTGTCTGCGCGGCGCCGAACTCATCCCGCTTTACGGGAATGTTGCATTTGATTTCAGCTATTATCGGGACGCCGTCAAGATGTTTGATGTCATATCCGTTGGCATTGGCATGCTGCGATCTGATGGTGATTTTCATCTTTTCGGCCTGCGGAGTCGGTATGAAATCGCGCGCCAGCAGATAATCCACAAAGCCTATTGTGGCGAGCGTCGTTATGCGGTTGTTGACTTTGCTGAGTGTGTTTTTAAGCCGGAGCAGTCCGGGCAGACCCATATGGTCTATCGTGCAGTCGGTGCTTTGCAGCGCAGTCATTCTTTTGCCGGCAGGCGACTCGCCGAATGTTTCATGAGTCAGTTGCATCTCTGTGGTGATCCGTTCGGTCGTTTGTCGGCGGAATCCGAATGCCGACATGTAGCGCATGGATCTGTCATGAGCCGGCGTGGTCCTGACATCGTATCTCTGATCCAGAAGTGTTTTCAGCATTATGGCTGTTCCGCGGGTCACCAGTTGTGTGCCGGGATAGTCCGGAACGCGACCGCCGTGAAAGACTATCTTGGAATCCATTACCTCGATGACGCAGAACGCCATTGGCGCCCCCGATTCGCGCTCGAACATGGCGTAGCAGTGCCACGTGCCGGTAAGCCGGCAGAAATCCCACATGTCCTCATCATTCTCGACGCCCTCTACGATATGCGACAGATCTTCCCGGCTGAGAAGTCCCACCACATGCATGTCAGGTGTCAGTGGAAGCCACTGAACATGCTCATCGTCGGGAAAATGCCGCAGCAGATGAAGTCCGTCTATGCTCATGATGGTCAATAGCAGGAATTGTTGTTATAGGCGAGCTGTCGACGGTCGGCCTGCATCAGCACTTCGGCAATGGCCTCCGATATCGGCAGTCCGGTTTCCTTCTCGATCCACAGCCATTGGCCGTTGGGGTTGCATTCGAGGAATACATAACGGCCGTCGGGAGTCAGGATGAAATCAAAACACCCGAAATTGAGGTGCATCCTCCGCAAATAGGCAAGACAGAACGCTCTGATTGATTCGGGTGTGTCGATGGGCTCATGGCGTATGCCGAAATCATATCCTTGACGCCAGTCGATCATGCCCTCTTCCTCTCCCTGCGCCTGTGAATCGATCTTGCACGCAAAAATGCGGTCGGGCACTACGGAACCCCTCAGCCCGTGAGTTTTGGGTGTGTTTTA
>JAIDKJ010000101.1 GCA_029051835.1 Paramuribaculum sp.
ATCATAGGCTCGGCTTAGGGGTGATTGGGGTTGGCGGGGATCACGGCGCGTCCGGCTGCCACCTCTTCCCTGACTGTTTCGGGAGTGATATAGCTCTTTATGCCGAGAGCGGCGCAGTTCATGTTCTCGCGGATGGCCACATACTCCATCTCGGGTGTGATGATGCCGCGCCGTGCGAGATCCATCTGTGTGATACGACACCCTTTCTTGGCTCTCAGCGGACGGTGACGGTTGGCGAAGCGTATCGTATCGAGCGAACTGTCGGCTTCGCGCTGGCGTCCGTACTCCGATGTGATTTCGGGCAGCTGCTCGAGATCGTCGCGCCGTGCGTTCCACTGTTCGCGGATGCGGGGGAGTCCGCGGTTGATGTCGGTGGTCACTTCCGGATCGGTATATACGCCGCTCGTATCGTATATGTAGACAGGCTCGTTCTCCCGGATGGTCTTTGTGCCGTCGGGAGCCACTTTTACCGTAGGAGTGAGTATGACACGGCGCATGCCGACTTTCACATCGGGGTGTATCTCTCCGTGCATGTATGTTTTCTCCGAGCCGGGATAGCTGTGGAGGTTGATATTGTCAATAGTCATGTTATTGTAGGTGATATGGTTGGAAATCAGTCAAGGAATGAGGTGAGAGGGCTTGTGGCCTGGGCATGGACGGCTGCTCCGGTGGCCACACGTCCGAGTCCGGCCAGGCGGGCCTTGCGTCCGGCCTCGACGGCCATCCTGAAGGCTACGGCCATCTCCACGGGGTTGCGCGCCACGGCTATGGCGGTGTTGACGAGCACAGCGTCGGCTCCGATCTCCAGTGCCTCGGCGGCATGAGAGGGAGCGCCTATGCCGGCGTCGACCACTACGGGCACCGTGCTCTCTGCTATGATGATTTCAAGCAGGTCGCGTGTGCGCAGTCCCTTGTTGGTGCCTATCGGCGCCCCAAGCGGCATGACAGCTGCCGTGCCTGCCTCTTCAAGACGTTTGCACAACACCGGATCGGCCTGTATGTAGGGGAGCACGTGGAATCCTTCGCGTGCCAGCACCTCGGTAGCCTTGAGCGTTTCTACCGGATCGGGGAGGAGATACTTCGGATCGGGATGAATCTCGAGTTTGATGAAGTCGGTGCCGAAGCAGTCGCGGGCAAGACGTGCGGCCATGACCGCCTCTTCGGCGTTGCGCACTCCCGATGTGTTGGGCAGGAGAGTGACATGCTCGCGGTTGATATGCTGTAGCATGTTGTCCTCTTCCTCGTGGTCCATGTCGATGCGTTTCATGGCCACAGTGATCATTTCCGAACCCGACGCCAGTATGGCATCAAGCATAAGCCGGTTGGAGGCGAATTTGCCGGTGCCGACGAAGAGGCGCGACTTAAACTCCCGGCCTCCTATAGTCAATATGTCTTCCATTGCAAGTGTATTGTTGTTCAGTCGTGTGGAATATCCATCAGACGTTCCATGATTTTCATTGTGTAGATCAACGTGTACGCCGAATAAATAAAAAAAACACAGACCGCTATGCCGTTGACGCCTGCCGCGTTGCGCGGAT
>JAIDKJ010000102.1 GCA_029051835.1 Paramuribaculum sp.
CCCCCTCAGCAACCCCGACCTCTGGAGCGCCGAATATCCCGCTCGCTACGTCCTTGTCGCACAACTACTTGACAAAAAAGGACAACCCGTCGAAACCATATCCACCTACACCGGATTCCGAAAAGTCGAAGTACGCCACACCGAAGCCAAAGACGACGAATTCGGCATCGCCGGACGCTACTTCTACGTCAACAACCAGCCCGTCAAACTCAAAGGCGTCAACCGCCACGAAACCGACCCCTCGACAGGCCACGCCATCAGCCGCCAGCGCATGCTCGAGGAAGTCATGATCATGAAACGCGCCAACATCAACCACGTGCGCAACTCCCACTACCCCGACGACCCCTACTGGTACTACCTCGCCGACAAATACGGCATTTACCTCGAAGACGAAGCCAACCTCGAAAGCCACGAATACTACTACGGCAAAGCATCGCTCTCCCACGTCGACGAATTCCAGGCAGCCCACGTAGCACGCAACATGGAAATGGTACGCTCCAACGTCAACTCACCCTCCATCGTCATCTGGAGCCTCGGCAACGAAGCCGGCCCCGGCAAAAACTTCGTCACAGCCTACAACGCCATCAAAGCATTCGACCAGAGCCGCCCCGTACAATACGAACGCAACAACGACATCGTCGACATCGGCTCCAACCAATACCCCTCCATCGCATGGGTCAACGAAGCCGTCAAAGGCAAAATGAAGCTCAACTACCCCTTCCACATCTCCGAATACGCCCACTCCATGGGCAACGCCCTCGGCAACCTCGTCGACTACTGGAACGCAATCGAAAGCACCAACTTCTTCATCGGAGGAGCCATCTGGGACTGGATCGACCAGAGCCTCTACAACTACGACACCAAGACCCGCCAGCGCTACCTCGCATTCGGAGGCGACTTCGGCGACCGGCCCACCGACGGACAGTTTGTCATGAACGGCATACTCTTCGGCGACCTCACACCCAAGCCACAGCTCGCCGAAGTCAAGAAAGTCTACCAGAACATCGCCATAACCCCCGTCGACATAGCCAAAGGACAGATCGAAGTATTCAACATAAACTACTTCACACCCCTCGACGACTACACCACCCCATGGACCCTCTACGAAGACGGACACCCCATAC
>JAIDKJ010000103.1 GCA_029051835.1 Paramuribaculum sp.
CATGTAGGTCGAGGGCTTGAGCAGTATGAGTTGCGCGTTCTTGACACGCACGCGTGCGACGTCGCCGTAACGTTCGGGTGTAAAAGTAATATTGGATGCCTTTGCAAAGGCATCCAATATCATAAATCCTATGTTGTGGCGTGTCATGGCATACTCGTTGCCGATATTGCCAAGCCCAACTATCAGATATTTCATTAGCTGTAGTCAGGTTATTGACAGGATTACTTGCCTGCGGCTGCGGCGGCAGCAGCGGCGCCACGGGCGGCACGGGTGAGCTGTACGGCGCAGACTACGGCGTTCTTGGCGTTGGTCAGTTCGAGGCCTTCGAAGTGGAGGTCGCCGATCTGGATGGTCTTGCCCAGACCGAGGTTGTCGACGTTGACCACAACGCGTTCGGGAACCTTGTCGTAGGTAGCTTTAACCTTGATCTTCTTCATGGAGAGGGTGAGCTTACCACCGGCTTTCACACCTTCGGCGTGGCCTTCGAGCTGCACGGGAACCTCGATCACAACGGGCTTCTTATCGTTGACTTCGAGCAGGTCGATGTGGAGGATGGTGTCCTTCACGGGGTGGAACTGGATGTCCTTGAGCACAGCCATGCGCTTCTCTCCGTGGAGTGTCAGCTCGATAGCGAAGATGTCGGGGGTGTATATGAGCTTGCGCACGGAGTCGGTGGTCACTGTGAGGTCGGTGGTGATGAGACCCTTTGACTGGTCCTTCTCGATCACGACGATCTTTTCGCCGTCGCGGAGTTTGCCTTTGTAGGGGAGGTCGATCACTTCACCGCCGTTGAGCACTACGGGGATTTTGTTCTCCTTGCGGAGTGCCTTGGCGGCCTTCTTGCCGAGATCAGTACGGGGTTCGGCGCTGAGCTGGAATGTCTTCATTGTTTGTTCGTTTTGTTTGTGTTACTAAAAATTAAGCGCTCCTTAATTTCCCATCACACGGGATGCCTAAAAAGCGGTGCAAAGGTAGCAATTTCCCGCCTAATATCCAAATGCACACCGAAAAAGATGTAGTAAAACAGGAAGATCGGCTTCAAGATCGGCTTCATTTGAAATCTTCAAGATCGGCTGAAACCGGCTTGTGGGTGACGGCAATACCGGTGGCTGCTATGTCGGAGCGAGCGTGGGCGGCCTGCATTGTCGTCAGTCATGGATAGGGATAAAGAAAAAGCGCCCGTCATCACGACGCGCGCTTTCTCACCATGAGAAAAAATATTACATCTATTGTCCTTGCAATTTTATGTTGGATGTTGTGTCCCGTCGGTGCGTCACTGACCGAGGTAGGTCTTGAGCAGACGGCTTTTCTGTCCTTTGAGCCGGCGTATGGCTTTCTCTTTGATCTGGCGGACACGTTCGCGTGTCAGATCGAATTTGGCTCCGATCTCCTCCAGGGTCATTTCCTGACAGCCTATGCC
>JAIDKJ010000104.1 GCA_029051835.1 Paramuribaculum sp.
GGCAAGCTCACCGGCATGTCGCTGCGCGTTCCCACCCTCGACGTATCTGTTGTTGACCTCACCGTTAACCTCGCTAAGCCCGCTACCTACGAGGAAATCTGCCAGGCCATGAAGGAAGCTTCTGAAGGCGAACTCAAGGGTATCCTCGGCTACACTGAGGACGCAGTGGTTTCGAGCGACTTCCTCGGCTGCCCCCTCACTTCGATCTTCGACGCCAAGGCCGGTATCCAGCTGACTCCGACCTTCGTGAAGGTTGTTTCATGGTACGACAACGAGATCGGCTACTCCAACAAGGTGCTCGACCTCATCGCACGCATGAAGAAAGTAAACGGCTGATCGGAATAAACCGATAGCCTTTACAGGCTAAAATACAGGCTCTGTGTCAAAGTTAATGCTTTGCGCAGAGCCTTGTTTTTATCCGGTGAAAAAGGTCTTGGTAAGAAAGCGTGGTTTGATGAACGACGAATGCCTGCTGTATTAATTGTTAGAAAATTGATGTGGCGGTGTCACAAACTGCCGGCTGCCGGAGTCAGTAATTATATAAGCCGTCAAATCAGGCTATCCGTAGTAATGACCCGTAAGGAATTCGAAATAAAATCACAGCAATGCAGGCCTATGATGCTCAGAGTGGCCTATGCGATACTTGCCGATCGTGAAGAGGCCGCCGATGCGGTGCAGGATGCATTGCTGAAGCTGTGGCGAGGGCGCGAATCTCTCGCAACGGTATCGAATCCGTCGGCATATTTCAATATTGCAGTACGCAATGCGGCTATGGATATATATGGGCACAGGTGCAGATCGGAAGTAAGCTTTAACGATGGTGCCGGATTGCCCGACAGCAAGGTACATGCTGATGCCGAGACCCGTACCGACGCCTCTATGGTGATGAAAGCTATCGACGCGCTTCCCGACAACAGCCGTATGGTGATGAGGCTTAGCGCAATTGCAGGTCTTTCGTCAAAAGAGATAGCCGATATGACAGGCATGACTGATATGAATGTACGCGCCATATTGTCGCGCACACGTAAGAAACTCAAAGAACTCTTCGAAAAATGAAAACCAAAGATTATCTTATCGGAAAGTATTATGACGGTGACACTACCGCCGAAGAGGAAACCACTCTGCGAATGATGCTCGCCGACGATGACTCGGCCGACGGCCGTCTGCTGCGAGCTTTTGAGGAAATCTATGATATGGCTGCTCCGGCACGGGAAAAGCCCCTCAGGAGGCGTTTTTCGGGATGGTCGGTGTGGGTATCGTCGGCAGCGGCTGCAATAGCTGTCGTAGCTACTATAGGATCCGCAATGATACACGGTGGCGGAGAAGAGCCGTTTATGGCCGATATGGAGGCGTCATACGGCGCCGTTCAGGGTAGCGGAGCGCGTGTGATCACCGATCCCGACGAAGCCATGACCATGTTGGCAGGAGCCATGGCTATGGCACAGAGCCGTATCGATGCGGCCAATGAGATGGCGTTCAGGACCATTGACAGAGTGTCAATGACTGTAAATGCATCTATTGAAAACCAGATATCATCCATTCCAAATTTCAGACAAGTAACTCTCAAAAATTAGCTGCAAGTGATTTTGAGAGTTACTGATAAGTATACTGATATAATCTAATTTTTAAGAGTTACTTAATATGAAAAAAATTATTTCACTCATGCTGCTTGTCATGGCTATCATATCGCCATGCATGGCCGATTCGCCGGTATTCATCGAAAAGATGGTCCAGGACCCGAATGTCACCGTCACGTATATATCTCAGGCTATGCTTGGGAAAAAGAATTACAAGGACATGATGGCGCGGCTTCCTATCTCTTCAGAAGACGCTCGATTCGAAGCTGTCCATATATTCAACTGTCAGAGTCAGGCTTCCTCAAACGCAGCCAGAAACTATGTGGCTGATTATGTCAAAGAGAAAACAGCCGAAAGCGAAAAGATCAATGCCGAATATGGCAAGATGGTGCAGAATAAGCCTCAGTTACTGATGAAATCCGCATCGGGAGATACGAGTACGCTTATCTATGGCTTCTATAGGACCAAGGATAGTTATTGGTTCAATCAGATAATCATATTGATGACGGAGAACAAAAAGACTACTCTTATAGACATGAAGGGTCTTTTCCCGATCCGTTCGCTGATAATAGGCAACTGACATACGGAAAAATATTCCAGACAGGAAGGCGCTGTGTCGGATTACCGGCATGGCGCCTGAAATGATGGTCATTCACGGTCAATCCTGGCAGCTAAATTTGGAAGTTATAATTGAAAACTGTAATTTTACGCTCAATAATATACAAACCCTATAGAGCGATATGTCAAAAGTAATAATCATCGGCGCCGGTGGCGTCGGAACGGTGGTGGCCTACAAGTGCGCTCAGAATCCGGAGGTGTTCAGCGAGATTGTGCTCGCATCGCGCACCCTGTCGAAGTGCCAGGCCATTGTGGACAAGATCGGTGCCAAAAACATGACGGCCGACTCGGTTGATGCCGATTCGGTAGAGCAGCTCGTAGCGCTGTTCCGGCGTCACAAACCCGACATGGTCATCAATGTGGCGCTCCCCTATCAGGATCTCACTATAATGGATGCCTGTCTGGAATGTGGAGTGAACTATCTCGACACAGCCAACTATGAGCCGCGCGATGTGGCACATTTCGAATATTCATGGCAGTGGGCCTATCGCGAGAAGTTCGAGAAGGCCGGCCTGACAGCCATTCTCGGATGCGGTTTCGACCCGGGTGTGTCGGGCGTGTTCACAGCCTACGCAGCCAAGCATTATTTCAGCGAGATGGAATATCTCGATATAGTCGACTGCAACGCCGGCGACCATGGCAAGGCTTTCGCTACCAACTTCAACCCGGAGATCAACATCCGCGAGATAACACAGAACGGACGATACTATCAGGATGGAAAGTGGGTGACTACCGGTCCGCTCGAAATACACCGCACTCTCACTTATCCCAACATAGGAGGCCGCGAGTCATATCTGTTATACCACGAGGAGCTTGAGAGCCTTGTGAAGAATTATCCGTCGATCAAGCGCGCTCGGTTCTGGATGACATTCGGTCAGGAGTATCTGACGCATCTGCGTGTGATTCAGGATATCGGCATGGCCCGCATTGACGAGATAGAGTATAACGGCACCAAGATCGTGCCTCTGCAGTTCCTCAAGGCAGTGCTTCCCAATCCGCAGGACCTCGGCGAGAACTATCGCGGCGAAACGTCGATAGGATGCCGCATTTCGGGTCTTGACAAGGATGGCAAGCATCTCACCTATTACGTGTACAACAACTGCTCGCACGAGGAGGCATATCGCGAAACAGGCATGCAGGCCGTGAGCTACACCACCGGTGTCCCGGCCATGATAGGCGCCATGATGTATCTCAAGGGACTGTGGAAGAAGCCCGGAGTATACAACGTGGAGGAGTTTGATCCCGATCCCTTCATGGAGCAGCTTGCAGTGCAGGGACTCCCCTGGCACGAAGTGCTCAATCTTGATCTGGAGATGGACTGATACCGTCAGCGATAATAAAGAAACAAACATAATAATGCCGCAGCCCGAAGCTCACTGGAGCTATAACGGACTGCGGCATTTATAATTGCGCGTGTATCCGGATGTGTCAGAGTCTGACGGTATCGATGGTGCGTCCGTCGGCTCCGAGCACTGTAAGGCTCATTTCGTCGCCGCGACGGCGCAGTATCATGACTGTGGCTCCGTCGAGTTTGTAGCCGCCTCCGACAATGACGGGAAACGGATTGGCACCCGGAGTCGGGTCTATGCGGTTGTATTCATGCACGTGTGCGGTTATATTGATGTCGAACGGTGCCTTAGCCAGCAGCGGCGCCCACATTTCGGTGCAGGGCTGATAGCTGTCGGTATTGCCCCATACGGGGATATGATGCATCAGCACTCTGCGACGGGCCTTCTTGAACTCTTTCGACGAGAGTTCGCTGCGCAGAAAGTCGGTCTGCTCCTGACGCAGACGGCTGAAGTCGTTGAGTCCGTAGTATACCCATGTAGTGTCGGGCTTGTCCTCTCCGCAGTCGAGGGTGACGAATCGTGTGTCGCCCCAGTTGAAGGCGCCGTAGGTGAGTCCGTTGGCGCTCTCCACGAGCGACGGCTGACCCGATGAGTATGCGTTGCGTATCTCGTGGTTGCCTCTGATGAAAATGCCCGGACGGTCGGCAAGTCCGAATGCGTCGGCCATCAGATGTATGTCGTGGACAGCCTGCTGGCGTGTGCCCGGCTCGGCCATGCAGTCGCCGTTGAACACCACGAAGTCGGGATTATGCTTCAACGCCACTTCGGCCATGGCCGAGATTGTTGCCGGAAAGCAGTGCATGTCATTGACTATCACTGCTGTGAAATCTTTCTGCGAGGGTGAGGGGACGGTAAATGTGTGCCAGGGCGTGACGCTTTCGTTGCCGAAGCTCTTGAAGTATCCCTGGTTGACGGTGATCTCTCGCGCTCTGACGCGGTAGAAGTAGCGCTGTCCGGGTTTAAGACCTGTCAGACGCACGCGGTGCTCGATGTCGTGCACCGCTTCCTGACCTGCCACAAGCTGGCGCGCTGATAGCGTGTTGAGCGTGTCGGTGCCGTATTCCACCGACGAGGTGCAGAGCGGACGTGTCTGGTACATTACCGTGACGGCTCCCTCCTGGCTCATGTTCTGCAGGTAGGGCTGATGGTATATGATGGCGTCGGACGCTGCCGGCATGATTATGTCGGCTATGATAGGCCGGTGGTCGCTCTCTACCGGAGCCTCCACCACCTTGTAGCCCCTGCCTGCGGCTCCGAAGCCTTTGCTGACGAATATATAGTCAATCTTCTCTTCGGGCGCCGGAGCGGGATATGTGGGCTTGTCGTTGCACACCCGGCTGAAATCTTGTCCGAGCGACTTGATGACGTCCGACTCAGGCGATGAATTGAGATCGCCGCACACTACGGCCGGCTTGCCCGACAGTTTTACGGCCTCTTTGATGATATCGACCGATGCAAGCGCATCCTCCGGCGTGAGCGACAGATGGGTGCAGGCGGCCACGTAGGCCGGAAATTCGGCTATGATGAGCGCTCTTGCCTCCTCGCGTCCGGGGAGAGCCACGCGTGTAACGCTCAGCGGCTCCTCGCGTGTGAGGAGTCCGATGCCGTACTTACCTCCGTCGTAGTCGATAGCCGGTGCGAAATATGCATGCATTCCGGTGGCTTCGGCCAGATTCCCGAGCACGTATGTGCCTCCGCTGCGGCCTGTGACGCTGTCCACTTCCTGTATGGCCACGATATCGGGATGCGAGCGAAGCACTACGTTGGCCGTGCGCTGGATATTGCGCTGATTGTCGTAGCCCACTCCGTTTCTGACGTTGTAGCTCATGATGCGCACGGGTTCAGGCTGCCGTGCTTCGGCTCCTGCGGCGACGGCAAGCAATGCTGTGGCCGCGATGATTGTCTTTAATTGTTTCATGGATGACTGTGTCCTTATAATGTGTGAATGAAAAAAAATCCCTGTATCAGTAGTCGGAGAAGAGTGTTGGCTTGATCACTATGCCTATGCGAAGCTGCGAGTGGAATTCCTTGTAGGCAAGCAGTCCCTCGCCGTAGCCGTTGTAGTATTGCAGGAACAGATACTGGTTGTCGCGCGGAAATATCCTGTAGTTAAGCTCTATGATGGTGTTGTAGTTGAGCTTCCAGCCTTTCCGTTTGGTGAGTATTACCGATGCTCCGAAGCGGCGGTCGACAGTGGTCAGCGATGTGCCTACCTGATATATGCCGCAATAATCGAGAATATCCTTGTTTTCCATTCCGTCGATGATAGGTATCCAGAATTTGGCGTGTACCTGCATCTGCTGGCCTATGATGATATTGCCTCCGAACGATATTTTGTTCCACGACCGCGACGAGGTGCCGTCGCGTCCGTTGCTTTCATGCTCAGCGAGCAGAAAAGCTTTGCCGATATACCGGTTTTTGACAAACAGCGGTTTGGCCAGTCCTATGCCGGGATTGAAGTTGAGATCGGTCATGGGCATCGAGTTCTCGAGCACATTCCAGAAGCACTTCTGGGTATAGAAGAGAAAGAGATAGCTGTGAAGCGGCATGACGGTCTTGGTCAGACGCTGCGATATCGATATCTGGAACTTGATGTTGCTGTTCTCCCTTGTCGGACGCTGACCCACCGATGTGCCGAATATGAAATAATTGTCTTTGTAAAGTCCGAAGTACGGTCCGTTGTCAAAAGCCCGGCGGATGCTGTCGGAACTGATAACGGTGCCTATCGAATCGGCGTTGACTATCTGTGCGCTTGCGGGTGTGGCGAATGCCATGGCCAGAAAGGCGAGGCACGCGGCGAGGCGTATGTGGAGTGATATGTTTCGCACTGTTGAGCGGATGTTGTCGTGGGAAATGGATAACGTAGTGCAAATATAATGTAATTTTCGCTTAATGCACGACCCGTGCATCCATTTTTAAGAGTATAGCTCACAAAAGCGAAAAGAATGCGTAATTTTGCAGTCGGAAAGGCCTATCATGCGTGCAGGGTCACGAATCCTTACGCGAGAAGGTGAAATATGATCAGTTACTAACTATGAAAGAGATAAAAAACGAAGAATTCGGCGGTGAGCGTCCGTTGTTCGCCTCCCATGGTCTGAAGCTTGAGAATGTCACCGTTCATGCCGGAGAGTCGGCGCTTAAGGAGTGCAGCGACATAGAGGCGGTCGATTGCCGTTTTGAGGGAAAATATCCTTTCTGGCATGTCGACAGGTTTCGTATCAGCGGGTGCACGTTCACTCCCGGTGCTCGTGCCGCGCTGTGGTACAGCTCAGCCCTGGTGATGACCGACACTCTGGTGGAGGCGCCCAAGATGTTCCGCGAGATGGACGGAGTGAGTCTGTCAGGCGTAAAGATACCCGACGCTCAGGAAACCTTGTGGCATTGCCGCAATAT
>JAIDKJ010000105.1 GCA_029051835.1 Paramuribaculum sp.
GTTGTTGCTGCTCGCTATTTCTCGCTGTGAACACCGTGGAGTATCTTGATGACGAAGAACCCGATGACGAGAGCAAATGGCATCCCGATGAATGGGGATATTCTGACGGACATGGCAGCGAGCTGGTGAAGCTCAGCAAATCGTTGTGGGAAAACTACTCCACTTTGCCGGGTGAAGCCTTTTTCTTCAATGCAATGATATCGGCGATGAAGCAGGTCAAGGACTCGGGGATATTCGGAGAGCACACTGAAGAGATCACACTGTTCATTTCAATATCTGACGATGATGACGCTGAAAATCTCGAAGACTCGTCAGCCATGATTCTGAATAGTTCGAAGTTGGCCTCCGCTTTCTTGAATAGGCGCAGGTAATATCGGATTATTGCAGATTATACTGTTGACCGGCCTCATGACTGGTCGGCCGCACTAAGAAAACCGGATTACGACGATCAATAAAACCACTTGATCAATAATACTAAGGCACCCGATTTGACATCCTTGGATGTGAAATCGGGTGCTTTGTAGTTGTGCTAATGTTTGCCTTACTGTGGCAAGCGATAGAAGGGGAGTGGATCAGATATTCGAATCGATGATCTTGATTTTTTCTGAAATCTGGGCGATCTCCTCTTTGAGATGCTGCATTTTCCGTTCCATCTCTCTGACGATGGAGTCGCCGCTCTTTGATTTGGAATTGAAGAAGCCCATGTTGTTTTCATAGGTTTTCAGTTCCTGACGGCGCTGTTCGCAGGCTCTGATCAGGCGTTCGCGTTCGCGCGACAGTTTGCCTGCGTCGCCGGCCGAAGCCTCGATGCCGGCCTGGAAGTCGGCCATGCGTGCGCGGTTTTCCTTTATGTCGAGCTTGTCGAATAGTGTGCCGACTACTTCGCGGTATGCATCCTGCAGCTTGTCTTTCTCCTTAAACGGCACATGGCCGGTTTCCTGCCACTGTTTGCGCAGCTGCTGCACCTCTGCGATAGCCTCTTCGCGCGGCATAGTGTTCTCGTCCGACGCTATCACATTCAGGCGGCTGATTATCTCACGTTTTGTGGCCAGATTGGCTTGTTCGGCACGACGCGTGTCGCCGTTTACCTTTTTCTTGCGGTCGAAGAATGTGTCGCAAGCCTTGATAAACCGTTTCCATACCGCGTCGCTGTTCTTGCGTGCCACCGGTCCGATGGTTTTCCATTCCTTCTGCAGTTCGACGATGGCATCGGTGGTCTTTTTCCAGTCGGTGCTTTCGGCAAGCGCTTCGGCTTTCTCGCAGAGAGCGGTTTTCTTTGCCAGATTCTCGGCGAATTCGGTCTTTGTCTTCTTGAAAAATTCCGATTTGCGTCCGAAGAAGTCGTCACACAGCGCCCTGAATCGGTTAAACAGCGCGGTGTTTGTCTTTCGGGGAGCAAATCCGGCTTTTTTCCATTCTTCCTGCGCCTCCAGTATGGTTTTGGTCATCGCGTCCCACTCCTGATATGTCGACGGCTTGCTGAAGTCGAGAGCCTCTATGCGCTCGCACAGGGCTGTCTTTATCTCTTCGTTCTCGCGTTCGCGTGCTTTGCGCTCTTCGAAGTGTGCCTGATATTTTTTGTTGATTTCTGCCGATGCATCCTTGAACGATGCCCAGATCTCCTCTCGCACATCTTTGGCTACCGGGCCGATCTCTCTCCATTTGTCGTGAAGATTCTGCAGCCGGCGGAATGCTGTGATCACGTCGGCCTCTTCGGTCAGCTTGCGCGCCTCGTCGAGAAGCAGCTGCTTCTCAGCCAGATTTTTCTTGAAGTCATAGTCGCGGAGTTCCTTGTTGACCTTCCACTGGTCATAGAATGCTTCTACGGCATCCTGATAGCTTTTCCATATCGACGTGGCGTTCTGTGGCGGCACATCGCCTATCTCCTTGAACTCGCTCTGTATATCTTTGATGCGCTGATAGTGGCGGTTGACGTTGTCGGTGTCGGCTCCGAGAGTCGTAAGCTCGTTGATCAGAGCCTCTTTCTTTTCAAGATTGGCGGCCTGACGGGTTTCAATCTCTGCTCTCTGGCGCGCTTTTTT
This sequence comes from Paramuribaculum sp., assembly GCA_029051835.1. GTDB lineage: Bacteria > Bacteroidota > Bacteroidia > Bacteroidales > Muribaculaceae > Paramuribaculum. Next base: position 2,043 of record JAIDKJ010000105.1, read on the forward strand.
CTCTTTTATCGCGGCAAGGGCAGCCTTAAACTGTTCTTCGATCGGATCCTCGGTCGATGCAAATGCCTCGCCCTCTTCGCCGGCCTCATCTTTGCGGCGGAGTGTAAGCTCGTTGTGGAGCGTATAGAATTGTTGCTTGATTCGGGCTACGTCATCGGCGACAATCTCCGAATCATCGGCGACAATCTTTTCAATGGTCTTCAGCAGGGACTCACGTGTGACGTTCTCTTCACTGGCACATTCGGCTGTCTCCGTCATCTCGCCGGAGAGCTCTTCGTTGGGCAGGTTAGGCGTTACAACTTCTTCATTCTGTTGTTCGGCCCGGTCAAGCATTTCCATAATGTAGAAATTAACTGGTTGATGGTATTCTATTGGGTATGTCCGATCAGTCGGCTTTGGCCGGCATGATCCATTGAATTGCCAAAATTAGACATTATTTCTAATAATTCAATTCTTTTGAGGAAAAAAACGTTCAAAACTTCATGGCTACATGGTTGGCGCAGGGTAGGAAAAGTCGGATGAAAAGGTGGAGATGATGGCGGAATTGTGTAATTTTGCAATATGAATCGAATACTCCATATTGTTGTGGCTGCAGGCAGTGGCCGTAGATTTGGGGCGGAGTTGCCAAAACAGTTCCATCCCGTAGGCGGGCGTCCGGCTCTGATGCATGCCGTCGACGCTATGCGGCGCTATGGGCGGGGCGGTATGGTTGTAACGGTGCTAAATCCCGATTATATAGGATATTGGGCCGATGTGTGCGCTTCATCGGGTTTTGATCCGGGGCCACTTGTGGCTGGCGGTGACACCCGATGGCAGTCGGTCAAAAACGCCGTGGATGCGTATGGTGCGGATGCTGACATAATCACGGTGCACGACGGCGCCCGTCCGCTGGTCGGAAAGAGTGTTGTCGAAGCGGTGGTGGAGGCCGTGGCATCGGGCGCCAAAGGCGCAGTGCCGGCTGTGGCTCTTTCCGATTCGATAAGGCTTGTCGGAGCCGACGGACATTCTACGGCCGTTGACCGGTCGGCATATATGGCAGTGCAGACTCCTCAAGGATTTTCCGGAGAGGAATTCAGGAAGGCTTATGGTGCGCCGTATCGCCCGACGTTCACCGACGACGCTTCGGTGATGGAGGCCGCCGGATATGACGTGAGTCTGGTAGAAGGATCGCCGGCCAATATCAAGGTGACCAATCCGTCGGACATCGCTATAGCTGAGATATTGCTAAGACAATGCAACGACTGAATGCCACGGATATAAAATATGTGAAGGGTGTAGGACCGAAGCGCGCTGCGTTGCTCTCGGCCGAGCTTGGCATCAAGACCGTAGGCGACCTTCTCCGTCACTATCCAACGCATTACATAGACCGCACCAAAATATATTCCATATCATCATTCGGCGGCGATATGCCGGCCGTGCAGGTCAGGGGGCGGTTTGTGTCGTTTGCCGTGCAGGGCGAAGGGGCAAAAGCACGTCTGACCGGACTGTTCTCCGATGGAACGGCTACGATGGAAGTCGTGTGGTTCCGGCAGATCAAGAAACTAAAGGAGCTTTATGCCACGATGACCGACTACGTGCTGTTCGGAAAGCCGACATCGTTCTGCGGCCGATGGAGCATGGTGCACCCGGAGGTGGAATCGCCTGCGGATATGCGCAGCGAGAGCAGTCTGCGACCGGTGTATCCGCTGACTGAAAAGCTCCGCAATCAGGGCGTGAATTCACGAGTTATTCATACGATGGTCCGTACGGTGATCGACCGAATATCCGCCAATGGTGTGGCCGATCCGCTCCCGCCCGAAATCCTGCGACGGCTCGGGCTTCCGGCGCTGTCGACAGCTCTGCGAGATATCCATTGCCCGTCGTCGCCGACGTGCGCCGACAGAGCCCGCTCCCGTATGAAGTTCGACGAACTGTTTTATCTCCAGCTCGATATACTTCAGTACACGCGTCGGCGTAAACTTTCGGTCGGAGGCATGCGTTTTCCGCGTATAGGGCATTATTTCAATACTTTCTATAAGGAGTGTATGCCGTTTGAGCTGACCGATGCCCAGAAGAGGGTTATCCGGGAGATTCGTGCCGATATGGGGTCGGGTCGGCAGATGAACCGTCTGTTGCAGGGCGATGTCGGTAGCGGCAAGACCCTCGTGGCTCTGCTATGCATGCTGATAGCTCTCGACAACTCCACGCAGGCCTGTATGATGGCGCCTACCGAGATTCTGGCAGCGCAGCACTACGAAACTATCAGCCGCCTGGTGGCGCCGATCGGTATAAACGTAAAGCTGCTGACGGGTTCGACTCCCGCATCGCAGCGGGCGGTGATACACAGACAGCTTGAAGACGGTTCGCTCCACATACTCATCGGCACTCATGCCGTGATTGAGGATAATGTGGTGTTTCGCAATCTTGGTTTCACGGTCATCGACGAGCAGCACCGTTTCGGAGTGGCGCAGCGTGCGAGAGTATGGAAAAAGAACACCATGCCTCCCCACATTCTTGTCATGACAGCCACTCCCATACCCCGTACGCTCGCGATGACAGTCTATGGAGATCTCGATGTGTCGGTCATCGACGAGCTGCCGCCGGGGCGCAAGCCTGTGACGACAATGCTGCGTTTCGATGATCACCGTATCGACGTCTACAAGGGCATGGGACGTGAGCTTAAGGCCGGCCGTCAGGCATATATCGTCTATCCGCTTATAAAGGAGAATGAAAAGGTGGATATGAGAAGTCTGGAGGAGGGTTATGAGTTTGTGCGCGACAATTTTCCGTCATATCGCGTGGCCTTTGTCCACGGGCGCATGAAGCCTGCCGAGAAAGATCATCAGATGGAACTGTTCGCTACTCATCAGGCCGATATTCTGGTGGCTACGACGGTGATAGAGGTTGGAGTAAACGTCCCCAACGCCTCGGTGATGATCATCGAGAATGCCGAGCGTTTCGGCCTATCGCAGTTGCATCAGCTTCGTGGACGTGTGGGTCGTGGAGCCGATCAGAGCTACTGCATACTTATGACCAAACAGAATATCTCGGCCGACACGCGCAAACGCCTGCAGGTGATGACCTCCACTACCGACGGGTTTCTTGTGGCCGAGGCCGACCTGAAAATGCGTGGTCCGGGCGATCTGGAGGGAACGCTTCAGAGCGGTATGGCTGTTGACCTTAAGATCGCGAGTCTGGCCACGGACGGTCAGCTCGTGCAGCTGGCACGTGATGCGGCGTCGCGCATACTCGATGTCGACCCGTGTCTGGAGAGGCCGGAGCACGCTGCGATGCGGCGGGAATACGTGAGAATGTATCAGCGTACAAATGATTGGAGCCGTATCTCTTGATGTGTTTAGCCGGTTCGGTATAACATTAAGTGATACAACACTTTTTAATGATAGTTAATCGGCAGAAATAAGTCTTTTTGCAATTGTGTGCAAAAATTAGTGTATTTTTACAATTGGAGGTAAGACTTTGTTTTATTGGTGTTTAATGCGTGTGGTTAGGGGTGGCTTGTCGCAATGTGTTCACAGTGAGCCATAATTGTTTGCTCCGGTATGAAAAATTTGCTATCTTTGAGCATCCTTCAACGGAAAAGCAAAAAAAATCTAAAATCTTCATGCAAAAAACATTAGTGATATTCAAGCCTTCGGCCATGGAGCGTGGTTGTGTCGGACAGATACTGACCCGTTTCCAGCAGAAAGGGTTGATAATATCCGGACTCAAGATGATGCGGCTCGATGAGGCAATTCTGCGGGAGCATTACAGCCACCTTGTGGAAAAGCCTTTCTTTCCCATTCTTCTCAAGACCATGATGGCATCGCCTGTGATAGTCGCATGTCTTGCCGGTGTGGATGTCATCAATGTGGTCCGCATGATGACCGGAGCCACCAACGGACGTGACGCTCAGCCGGGAACGATCCGTGGCGATTTTGCGATGAGCAATCAGGAGAATATCATTCATGCGTCATCGTCGGCAGAGGATGCCGATGCTGAAATCCGGCGCTTCTTCAAGCCTGAGGAAATATTCGAATGGCCGCCGGCATATATGGATTTTATCTACTCGACGTTGGAGATAGATGAGTGAAAAAGAAAACAG
>JAIDKJ010000106.1 GCA_029051835.1 Paramuribaculum sp.
TCGCATAGAGGTCGTAGATCTCCTCAAACGGCACATGCTTCGTTTCCATCTTGCGCCATATCGAATAGACCGATTTCAGCCGTGCCTTGGCCTCATACCGCAGGTTCATCTTGTCGAGCGCATCAAGGATCGGCGTGGCGAAATCGTTGTAGACCGCCGACCGCCGCGCCTCCGACTGCCGTATCAGTTCCGAAATGCGCTCGTAGGCTTTGGGATGCTCGTATTTGAAGCTCAGATCCTCAAGCTCGGTCTTGATCTCGAAGAGGCCGAGACGGTGGGCGAGCGGTGCGTAGATATACAGTGTTTCGCCGGCGATCTTGTATTGCTTGGCCGGAGCCATCGAGCCGAGCGTGCGCATGTTGTGAAGGCGGTCGGCCATCTTTATCAGCACCACTCTGATATCCTCGCTCATTGTCAGCAGCAGCTTGCGGAAGTTCTCGGCCTGCGCCGAGGCCTGTTCGCCGAATATGCCTCCCGATATCTTGGTCAGCCCCGCCACGATCTGTGCTATCTTGGATCCGAAGAGACGCTCTATGTCCTCGACGGTGTAGTCGGTGTCCTCCACCACGTCGTGGAGCAGGGCGGCGCATATCGATGTGGAGCCGAGGCCTATTTCCTGGCTGGCTATCTTCGCCACCGCTATGGGGTGGAGTATATATGGCTCGCCCGAACGGCGGCGTATCCCTCCGTGGGCTTTCTTTGCGAAGCGGAACGCCCGCTCGATTATCTCCACCTTCTTGCGGTGGTTGCTTTTGAGATAGCCCTGAAGTACGTCCTGAAATTCACTCTCTATCAGGCGTTCTTCCTCTTCGGGGGTCATATTGTATTGCTTGTCTGGCTCCATGGTGATAGGTGTTTGCGGCCGGGCACTGTTACCCAATCACAAAATTACATTTTTTTCGTCAAACTCGCAACACCGTTTCCGTATGCTGTTGCATGTCTGTCGCCTTGACAGCTACGCTGAAAACGGTCGCGACTCTGCCGTGTGTCTGGA
>JAIDKJ010000107.1 GCA_029051835.1 Paramuribaculum sp.
ATTGACCACGGTCGGCACCGGTTCTTTGGCCAGAGCGGCGATGGCTCTCACGGCGGAGAGTTTCATCGTTTCGTTGATCACGGTGGCGCCGCTGTCGAGGGCGCCGCGGAATATGTAGGGGAAGCCGAGCACGTTGTTTATCTGTTGGGTATAGGGTCTGCGGCCGGTGGCGAAGATGAGGTCGGGGCGGGAGGCCATGGCTTTGTCAAACGAGATCTCGGGGTCGGGGTTGGCGAGGGCGAATACGATCGGACGCTCGGCCATCGACTGTACCATCTCGGTGGTCACTACGTCCTTCACCGAGAGGCCGAGAAATACGTCGGCTCCTTTCATCGCTTCGGCAAGTGTGCTTACGGGGCGGTCGGTGGCAAATTCGGCTTTCTGCGGGTTGAGATCCTTGCGCTGGGTGGTGATCACGCCTTTGCTGTCACACATCACTATGTTCTCTTTCCTCACTCCGAGGGCCATGTAGAGTTTTGTGCACGATACGGCGGCGGCGCCGGCTCCGTTCACCACAAGCAGCACGTCCTCTATCCGCTTTCCTTGGATCTCAAGGGCGTTGAGCAGTCCGGCGGCCGAGATTATGGCGGTGCCGTGCTGGTCGTCGTGCATCACCGGTATGTCGCACTCCTCTTTGAGGCGCTGTTCGATCTCAAAGCATTCGGGTGCCTTGATGTCTTCCAGATTGATGCCGCCGAATGTGGGCGCGATCGCTTTGACTATGTCGATGAAACGTTTCGGGTCTTTTTCGTTGACCTCTATGTCGAAGCAGTCTATGCCGGCGAATATTTTGAACAGCAGTGCTTTGCCCTCCATGACTGGCTTGCCTGCGAGGGGGCCTATGTCGCCGAGGCCGAGCACGGCGGTGCCGTTGGATATCACGGCCACGAGGTTGCCTTTGTTGGTGTATTCATACACGTCGGCCGGATTGGCTTCGATCTCTTTGCAGGGGTATGCCACACCGGGCGAATAGGCCAGTGCGAGATCGTGCTGAGTGCTGTAGGGCTTGGTGGGGATCACCTCTATTTTTCCCGGTTTGCCCTGACGGTGATATTCAAGGGCTGCTTCTTTGGTTACTGTCGACATTTGTGTGCTATGTGTTTGATTATGTGAATGTCTTTGTGCTGGTTATGCCGAAACCCCGGCTGTGGTGTCACTGCGCCGGGGTTTCTGGCGGATATTTTTGCAAATATACAAAAATAACCGTTGGGGTGTATGTTTGGTTGTCGGTTTATTCCTGAAAAAACTCTTTGAAGGTGAATTTTTCCATGGTTGGGGATGAGTGCTGATGGCTCAGAATCTCACTTTCACTATGGCCGGATTGGCGTCCTCCACTCCGGTCAGCTCGCTTATCGATTCGTCGAGTATTAGGAAGTAGAAGCCGTCGCCGTCGCTGTATTGCAGCGGCATCGTGAGCACCTCCTTGCCGTCATAGTCCATCGTGAAGCCTCGGCTGCCGGTGCTGGGATCGACTGTTCTCGAAAACAGCAGTGTGCCGTCGGTGAGGTCTACAATCTGGAGATGCAGTTTGTTCTCATGCATATATCCGAGCATCACCTGATCGGCCGAGGGTATGAATCTCACTCTGATGGTGTTTCTGCGGTCAGCTTCCCATGCGTCGAGATTGGAGTATTTGCGCGGGTCGGGGATGGCATATTTGCCGGGATCGATCACGGCGTATGGTTTGAGGTGCTTCTCTTCGTGGGCGATACTGTAGAGCGTGTCGTTGAAGTTATACTGGATTATAGCTATATCTTTTCCGGTTATGATTTCGGCTCCCATGCCGATGGTCGAGTTGCCGAGGTGGGCTACGAGGTAGTAGGCTCCGCTGGGTATGGAGTCGGTAAGGCGCCAGTTGCGGTCGAATATCTTCAGGCCCAATTCTTCCCCCTCCTTGGCTGAGGTGAGGCCGCCCCAGTAGCCGCCGGGCAGCGGGAAGTCGCGTTCTATGCCCAGAGTGTCGATCGTTCCGAGATAATTCCCGTGCAGGTCATAGCGAAGAAGTTTGTCGCTGACGAGATCAAACACTTCCCCGCCGTTGCCGTCACCGCTCGGATAGGGTT
>JAIDKJ010000108.1 GCA_029051835.1 Paramuribaculum sp.
ATATGTTCGTAGTTCTCATCGTATTGACTCTGATCGCGGCAGTGCTGCTCATCGGAGTGGTATTGATCCAGAAGTCGAAGGGCGGCGGCCTGTCGTCATCGTTCGCAGGCTCCAACCAGATCATGGGCGTACGCCGCACAAACAGTTTCATCGAGAAGGTGACATGGACTCTGGCCGGCGCTATCGCCGTTCTGGCCGTTCTTTCCGCTTTCTTCATGCCTTCGGCCATCCAGCGTTCCGGCTCGCGCGTCAACCCCACCGCTCCGGTGGAACAGACAGCTCCGGTCGGTTATGACACCAACCTGCCGTCGGCCGACGCCGCAGCTCCTGCTGCCGAGGCTCCCGCAGAAGCCGAAGTTCCCGCAGCGGAGTGATAACTGCCGCCGCCGATCCACCGGGAGCCCATTGTGGGCGGATGGTGGAAGTTCATGCGGCGCTTTCACCCGACAGATATCAGGCGGTGTGTCAAAATCAAGGTTTTGACACACCGCTACGTTTTTTTTCGACGGCCGCAGTGAGCCAACATCGTCCGGCGGTTGTTGAGAGAATAGAGCCGGACGGCAACCCTCCGGCCTGCAATATGTATCAATAAAACATCTGACAATTATGGAATCAACACGTCAAGCCAAGATCGCCCGACTGCTCCAGAAAGAGCTGAGCGAGATATTTCGTCAGCAGACAGCCAAGACCCACGGCGTGATCGTATCGGTCAGCACCGTGCGCGTGTCGCCCGACCTCAGCATAGCCAAGGCATATCTGTCGGTATTCCCTTCGGGCAAGGCTCAGGAGGTGATCGACAATATCAATCAGTGCCAGAAGACCGTGCGCTATGAGCTTGCGCAGCGTGTGCGTCATCAGTTGCGCAAGACTCCCGAGCTTGCGTTCTATCTCGACGACTCGCTCGACTATATAGAGAAGATCGATTCGCTTCTCGACTCCACGTCGACCGAGGGCGCTGGAAAAGAGCTTCCCGAGGCCGACTGACAAAGCGCGCCGCCGACCGGCGCCATCATCACATAGCAGCAATGGAATCGTTAAGGATCGCCGTGCGCTACCTGCTCTCCCGCAAGAGTATGGGCGCAGTCAACGTCATATCGCGCATATCCGTGGCCGGAGTGGCTGTAGCCACTGCAGCCACGCTCTGCGTGCTGTCGGTGTTCAACGGTTTCTCGCAGCTGGCGGCCTCGCGTCTGTCGAAGCTCGATCCCCCGCTGCGTATAGTGCCGGCTCAGGGCAAGATCATAGCCGATGCCGATTCGCTTGCCGCCGTCATCGGGGCTGTGGAGGGCGTGGCCTGTGCCATGCCTGTGGTGGAGGAGCGCGCCCTCGCCGTCTACGATGGCCGACAGATGCCGGTCACTCTGATGGGGGTGTCCGACAGTTTCGGAGAACAGTCGGGCATTGACGACATAATTATCGACGGCAGTTATATGCAGGCCGACGGCGACTACAGCTGTGCGACATTAAGCGTAGGCTCGGCGATCAGTCTGGCCGCCCGGCCCGGATTCAGAGCCATGCTGCGGCTGTATGCGCCGCGACGGCGCGGGCGCATCAACCAGGCCAATCCGATGGCCTCGTTCCGTGCCGACAGCCTGATCGTGGCCGGAGTCTACGAGCTTGAACAGAGCGAGTATGACGCCGACTGGGTGATAGTGCCTGTCGATGTGGCCCGGCGGCTTCTCGACTACACTTCCGAGGCTACGTCGATAGCCGTCACTGTATCGCCCGGAAGCGATCTCCGTGGCGTGGAGTCGCGGCTTCGCGCGATGGCGGGCGACCGGCTGATAGTGAAGGACCGTCTGCAGCAGCAGGAGCAGTCTTTCCGCATGATAGCCGTGGAGAAGTGGATCACGTTCGTCATGCTGGCCTTTATCGTCGTGGTGGCATCGTTCAATGTGGTGTCGACCATGTCGATGCTTATCATCGAGAAGCGATCCAATATAGCCACGATGTCGGCCATGGGAGCTACGCCGCGCATGATACGTGGCATATTCATGTGGGAGAGCTGGCTGATATCCCTCTCCGGCGGAGTGGCGGGGCTGCTGCTTGGCATAGCGCTCTGTCTTGCACAGGAGTGGGGCGGTTTCATACGGCTCGGCGGCGATCCGTCGCAACTGTCGGTGACGGTATATCCCGTAGCGCTGTCGGTCTCCGACGTGCTGACGGTGTTTGTCATGACCGTGGCCGTAGGCATCATCATAGGATGGATAGCCACTCGCGGCATATCCGTAGATCCTGTCGACGACTGACTGTGGAGTCGGCGTTAAGGGGGCGGACGAATCGCGATTTGCATATTATTAAAAAAAATATTACATTTGCGCATCTATTCCCAATCTGATGCAAATGAAAAAGCGACAGAAACGATTGACGGCCATAGCCGATATACTGCTCAACAACATAGTCGGAAGTCAGGACGAGTTGCTTGAGCTGCTGCAGCAGGGTGGCTACGACGTGACTCAGGCCACGCTCTCACGCGATCTGAAGACTCTCCGCACCTCTAAAATCCCTACCGAGATGGGACGCTACCGCTATGTGATGGGTGGCGTTCTGCCACCCGATAAGGATGTGGAGAAAGGCGCTGCCGGAATGGTAAGCCGTGCGGCTATCGAGTCGGTGACCATGAGCGGACAGCTCCTTGTCATACGCACCCGCAACGGATATGCCGGCGGAGTGGCCTACGATATCGACGATCTCCATTCGCCCTATTTCATGGGCACGATAGCCGGAGCCGACACTGTGTTTGTGGCTCTGACGGTTGATGCGCCCAAATCCAGAATACTCTCGACTCTTTCGAGCATACTTCCCGAAGATCTGCTCTCCAAACGTTACGATGCGCACATGCGCGAAAAATCATCCGATAATGATTAAAGCAGGTATTACAGGCGGCGACTCTGCGGCAGCCGGCCATCTGATACGCATACTGATCAACCACCCCGATGTAGAGATCGTGTGGGTGGAGGCACCTTCCGAAGAGGGGGTGCTGATAGCGCGTCACCATCGCGGCCTCACAGGCGAAACCTATATGAGTTTCTGCGCCATGGGCAATCCCGAGGAAGTCAACGTTATATTCCTTTGCAACAGCGAGGACGGCGATTCGGAGCGATATATGCGCCATACGACGATACCCGACGATGTGAAGGTGATAGACCTGTCGCCCGACTTCCGCTCGCCCGAGGACGAGGCTACGCCGTGGGTATATGCCGTGCCCGAGCTCAACCGCAAGCCTTTGGTGCGCGGGGCTGTCCGCGCCGCCGTGCCCGGACCGCTCGCCCACATAATGCTGCTCGCTCTGCTGCCGCTGGCCAAGAATCTGCTGCTCAACGCCCCGATACATGTCAATATGGTCACTCCGAGTTCGCCCGAGCGCCCCGGCGAGGTGTCTGTAGTGCTTGAGCATGAGGAGATCGGCGAGGCTCAGAGGGCTCTCAGAGTGCTGCAGTCGAGCTGTAATGTGCCTATACATCTCACAGGCATAGCCGGAGGGTGGAGCCGCGGCCTTGCATGCACAGTCTATATGGACACTCCCATCTCGGAGGACGACATCAAGGATATGTACGATGAGTATTACGAAGACCACGGATTTACATTCCTGAGCGAGAGTTTCCCGGATCTGGGAGGAGTGAGAGGCACCAACAAGTGCCTGCTCCATGTGCAGAAGACCGGCCAGAAGGTGGTGGTGTCGGCAGTGCTCGACGATTCGATGAAGGGATCGGCTGCTGTGGCCGTCCATGTGATGAATCTGCTCTTCGGGCTTCAGGAGCGCGTGGGGCTTACCCTCGCCGCCACAGCCGACGACTGACAGTCAGGGATTGATTCGAGGGCGGCCTGACGCCGAACCATCATGGCCGCTCTTTTGTTGAGAATACAGGCGGCGTCGGAAGTACGTGCTTCCGGCGCCGCCTGGCTACAATGTAATGACTGTTTATTCTCACACACACGTTTCAACCTATGACATCCATCGCTTTATCGCGTCTTATGGCCGCTATGGCCATAACCGCCGCTTTCGTTCCGGCAGTATCGGCACAGACCGTCAGCCTTGTCGATCAGCAGCGTGATTCGATGCTCGCTTCGCAGCATCATGTCATGGCCGGCCGCGACATCGAAACCGTTTCGCCCGAAATGCGCGACTCCGTGCGCACTCTGATCCAGATGTTCTACGACGATCAGTTTCGCCACTCGCAGGATCCCGAAGTGCCCTATTTCATGTTTCTGAGCAAGGATGCCTCGCTTGCAGGCGGCATAGGAGGATGCGTCAGGATGAGAGGTTATTTCGACTGGGACGGCGCGCAGCCTACATCGGCTTTCGCCCCATATCTCATACCTATCGACCGCGATCCGGCCAAGATGAGGCACTTCGGCACCTCTCCGGCCGGTACGACCCTGTTTGTCAGTGTGATCGGGCGCAATCCGAAGTTCGGCAACTGTCAGATATATATCGAGGCCAACTTCAACGGCTACAACACACGCGATTTCCATCTGAAGAAAGCCTACGCCACGGTCAACGATTTCACCATAGGCTATGCCTCCTCGTCGTTCAGCGATCCGGCGGCGGTGCCTCCCATGGTCGACGCTCAGGGACCCAACAACAAGATCAGCAACACGAGCGTGCTTGTGCGCTGGATGCCTAAGGTGGGACGGTGGGTGTTCGCCGTGTCGGCCGAAACTCCCGATACGCATATAACGGCTGTCGACGGCCAGTCGGAGGCTATCGAGGACTGGCTCCCCGACGGCGCCGGCTTCGTGCAATACCAGTGGGGACCCACCTCCCATGTGCGTCTTTCGGGCATAGTGCGTTCGCTGTCGTACCGCGACCTCCTTTCGGGCCGCAACCACTACAAGGCCGGATGGGGTCTGATGTTGTCGTCGGTGGCGCATCCCACACGCAATATCACCACCTATTGCAGCGTAAACTATGGCCGCGGCTATGCCGGCATGGGCGGCGATCTGCTGATGGGCAACTACGACCTCGTGCCTGACCCCGAACGTCCCGGACGCCTCCAGATGCCGGCCTCGCTGGGCTACTGCATCGGATTGCAGTATAATTTCACTCCGGGGCTGTACACGAGCGCCTCGATAAGCCAGACGCGCTATCTGCCGTCCGGCCAGGTAGATCCCGAAGAGTATAAATACGGCATGATGGGCAACGTCAACCTGATGTGGAATCCGGTGCCGCGTCTGCAGGCGGGAGTGGAGTTTGACTATGGTCTGCGTCACAATTTTTCAGGACGCCAGCGCTGGGGACGCCGTGTGGGCGCCATGGTGCAGTTCTCGTTCTGACACGACGACGTGCGGCCTTGTTGACCGCCACGGCGGTCATTCGCCCTCGACGCTCCAGGATATCAGCGCGCGGTTGAGGTCTTCCGACGGCTCTCCGTCCGAGCCGAGCGTTTCATCTTCGCTGACTATTGAGTAATAGCGGCCGTTGCTGATAAACGGATAGTTGGTAATGTGTATGGTGCGTCCGTCGTGCGGTATAAGCAGTCCGGCGTCCTCGTCGCTGTAGCTGAACGAACGTCGTGCTATCAGTTTGCCGCTTTTGCGCGAATAGGTGTCGAAATAGTTACGGCCGCCGTAGGCGTATTCCACAGTGAAGCGCGGACCGTCGTTGATAAACCGCAAAAACTCTATATAACCCTGACGCTCCCTATCCGCCTGTTCGTAATCGGTGCGTCCGATGTAGACTTTGTGCTCCACTTCAGGCGTGAGCGCCTTGGCTCCGCGCGATAGCACGGCCACCGGCTGCATCTCGCCCGGAACGAGAGAATATACCGTGTCGACTATGTTGATCATTGACTCTTTGTCGGACTGGTTGAAGGCGATGGAGATCCATCTCGGCTCGTAATTTTTTATTACGAGAGTGTCGACAGGCGTCATTCGGTCGTCGTACTGGTAGATATGCAGATCTCCGTCGAAGGCGTCGGTTTCATGTATGCCGCGTTCGGCCGATCCGATCGGCAGAGCGCCGCCATGCTTGCTGCTCATGTTGTAGCTTTTGATGTAGCGGTCGTCGGTGGTGTAACGATGAGCCTTGTCTGACAGCAGTATGATCTCGGAGCGTTCAGGAATTGTCACTACCCCTCTGATCCAGCGGTATTCGCCCGGTCCCTGGCCTATGTGGCGTATGGAGCGGATGAGATGGCCGTCGTTGGCGTCGAAAAGGAGCAGACGGGAGTTGTCGCCCATCGCTGTCATGTCGTGGACTATCACTGTGTCGCCGATCACTCCCTGTATCTGAGCGTATTCCCCAAGCAGAGCTTCGGTAGCCGTGTCGAGCAGCGCATATCTGACATCTTTTAAGCTGGTTTCATCGAAGTCGGGACGGTCGATATCGGCAAGCATGTCGATTTGCAGCATTTCTGTATTGTCGGACTGCGACGAGGATGTGCATCCGGCTGTCAGCGCTATGATGGCACCGGCGATAAATTTGGCTGTTTTCATGTAGTTGTATCGTGAGTGATATTGAATTGCAATTAATAGACGTATCGGTGATGCGATCTGTTACATCGATTTTGCAAAAATACTGTTTTTTAGACTGGATGCAAAATTCATGATGAACTATCCGGCAAATTGCTTGTGCGGAAGACGAAAGTTGGCTATATTTGGAGTCGTCAAGCCGAGGATGGTCATGAATCATGCCGTTCAGGCT
>JAIDKJ010000109.1 GCA_029051835.1 Paramuribaculum sp.
GACCATGTGCGCGGGCGGTGCGCGGCATTATCTGCATGATTCCGCGGGCGCCGGCCCACGACACTACCGTAGAGTCAAACCGGCTCTCCTTGAAACTCAGCGAGGCCAGCAGACGCCAGTCCCATCCTATGGTGGAGGCATAGCGCCTGAACAGATGGTCGAACGGCGACACTACCCCCTTCGACAGATCTATCTTCACTGCCGCGCTTCCCGGCTCCGATCCCTTGCTCAGCTCAAAATAGCGCTTGAGCAGAGTGGCCTGCTGCCGGCGGGGTTTTTCGCCGCGGCTCCAGGAGTCGATGCTGTCGGCGAGCCATTGGTTTTCTTTCGCCACGCCCCATGCCGAACGCTGTGGAAACGAGATCTGGAGTGTGATGTCGAGATCGTTGTAATACGTCTTGTTGAGCCGGCCTATGTCGCTGTCTACCACGGTCAGCGGTATCTCGCCCTTTGACACCATCTCCATGAGATCCTCCGTGATAAGAGTGTCGCGGTCCACTTCATGGATGACGATGCCTCCGCCAAGCTCCTCGTTGAGATTGTTGAGGCGCTGCAGATATTTTGAACTCTCCTCCACATAGACTTCGCGGCCTACGAGTTGCGTGACGTCGGAGATCAGCGTCTTCTTCCCTCGTTTGGGCTGCACGAGCACCTGATACGTCACATTCTCGATACCGCAGTGTATCACCCTCTGGCGGTATTCGCCGGTCACAGGCACTTCGTATGCCAGCAGGTCTATCAGGCCCGAATCGAGCATCTCTACCGCTCTTGCCAGCGATGGCGCTATCCGCAGGCTGAGATGCATCCCCTTGTCGGCGGCGAAGCGGCTCACCATGTCGTAGTCATAGCCCATCGGCTCCTGTCGGTATATGAAATACGATGTAGGGCTGTAAAGTGTGCCCACGCGGAGTGTGTCGGGCAGATGGCGGTGCAGGGAGTCGGATTCAGCATCCTGATCCGGCGCGCCCCTTCGGCAGCCGCACATGCATCCCATTGTCACGGCGGCGGCAACGAAGAGCAGTGCGGCTATATGGCGGGTCGGATACATGGCTGTAGCCCTCTGACGGGGGTGTCTTCGGTCAATATTCAAACACTCCTTTTTCCGATTTGATCGTGAGGCGGTTGGCCGGAGCCTCCTCCACGCGGCCTACGATGCGGGCCTCTATGCCGAATGCTTCGGATATCTCTATGATGCGGGTCGCATCCTCGGGCTTGACGTAGATCTCCATACGGTGACCCATGTTGAACACCTTGTACATCTCCGACCATTCGGTGCCCGACTGTTCCTGGATCAGCTTGAACAGGGGAGGGATCGGGAACAGGTTGTCCTTTATCACATGTTTGTTTTTCACGAAGTGCATCACCTTGGTCTGCGCTCCTCCCGAGCAGTGGATCATGCCGTGGATCGAATGGCGCATCTCGGCGAGGATCTGCTTGATCACGGGGGCGTATGTGCGTGTGGGCGACAGCACGAGTTTGCCCGCGGTCACGCCTGTATGCTCCACCGGGGTGTCAAGACGTACGCCGCCGGAATATACCAGTTCGTCGGGCACGGCCGCGTCAAAGCTTTCGGGATAGCGCTCGGCGAGATATTTGGCAAATACGTCGTGGCGGGCCGATGTCAGTCCGTTGCTGCCCATTCCTCCGTTGTACTCTTTTTCGTATGATGCCTGTCCCGACGAAGCCAGACCGACTATCACGTCGCCGGCCGCTATGTTGGCATTGTCGATCACGTCGGAGCGACGCATACGGCATGTGACCGTGGAGTCTACGATGATCGTGCGCACCAGATCGCCCACGTCGGCGGTTTCACCGCCGGTGCTCCATACTCCCACGCCCTTGTCGCGCAGGTCGGCCAGCAGTTCCTCCGTGCCGTTGATTATGGCGGCGATCACCTCGCCGGGTATCAGCATCTTGTTGCGTCCTATCGTGGAGCTTACGAGTATGTTGTCGGTCGCGCCCACGCAGAGCAGGTCGTCGATGTTCATTATGAGTGCGTCCTGCGCTATGCCTTTCCATACCGACAGATCGCCTGTCTCACGCCAGTAGATGTAGGCCAGTGAGGATTTTGTTCCGGCGCCGTCGGCGTGCATTATGTTGCACCATTCGGGATCGCCGCCAAGTATGTCGGGGATGATTTTGCAGAAGGCGCCCGGAAAGATGCCTTTGTCGACGTTTTTGATGGCGTTGTGTACATCTTCTTTTGAAGCGCTTACGCCGCGCAGATTGTAACGTTGGTCGCTCATTACGGTAATGATTGTGTTTATTTTGACGGAGAGGTTGAGGTTCTCTTGGTTATAGGATCATGATGATGACGGAGAGGAATATCAGTGTGGCCGGAGCTACAAGCAGCAGCGAGTCGATGCGGTCGAGTATGCCGCCGTGGCCGGGCATGAGCCGCCCGCTGTCCTTCACCTTGAGGGTGCGTTTAAGCAGCGATTCTACAAGGTCGCCCCACGTGGCGAACAGGCAGGCCACCACGGCGTAGGCTGCCAGCGTGGCGGTAGTCATGTAGCCGGGAAGATCGCACGGGCTGTTGCCGATCACTATGGCGCATATTATGCAGAATGCCATTCCGCCGAAAAAGCCTTCCCACGATTTCTTGGGCGAGATGCGTTCGAAGAGGCGTCGGCGTCCTATCATGGAGCCTACGCAGAAGGCGCCGGTGTCGTTGAGCCATATCATGACGAACATCAGCAGAGCTATGGCCGGCGACGAGATGATGTAGACGGCGGCTGCACACGCAAGCGGCAGCGCTACGTACATCTGGCCCGAAAGGCTGCATCCGACTGATGCGAGCGGGGATATGTCGGGTGTCACATACAGCTGGGTTATGAGGCGTATGGCAAGATAGGCCATGCATGGTGTAGCCACGGCAGCGCAGGCCGCCAGCGGACCGCAGTAAGGGTATGTAGTGGCGAACAGTGCGGGGGCGGCCACTATAGCCAGCGAGCCGGCGATGTCGAGCAGCAGAGTGGCGGTGGTGGAGTTACGGCCCGATCCGCAAAGCGAATGGAATTCCACTGTCGAGAGTACGGCAAACAGGGCGAGCAGGGCAGTGAAGCCCCACATGCCTCCGAATAATATCGAACACACTATCAGAGCCACGTAGACGAGCCCGGTGAGCGAGCGGAGCAGAAGGTTGTTCATATAGTCAGCGATCTTGCTTGGAGTCTGTCGGGATTTTTACGTTGATTCGCTCGGAGAGATCTTCTTCGGCCGATCGTGTCAAGTCCGGGCATACTCCTATACTATTGGATTAAGCGACAAAATTACTACTTTTTTTGAAAAAAGTGTCATATGCCGCCGACAAAGGTGTCCCGCTGTAAAAAATATCTGTATCGCGCATATGCGGCGGCGGGCGGATGGTTGCGGAGGTTAAGAAATG
>JAIDKJ010000011.1 GCA_029051835.1 Paramuribaculum sp.
ATACGATATATCGGGAGAATACTGGCTCGATCAGGCAGGCACCGAACTCGGTGCGGGGCGATATGCCGAGCATCAGCGCAATCGTCTGAAAGCTACCGTGCTGTCGGCTCTGCTGCAGGGGACGACGCGATTGTCGTCCCACAGGTTGCTTTACAGCCTGGGTGTTAAGCGCGAGCTGACGGAGGGGCGTGTCGCTCAGTGGGAACGACGCGACTCGGCCGGATATTCGCTGCCGTTGGCGCCCGATGCGCTTAGAGTCTATTTTGCTCTTCGTGGCAATCATGAAGTAGCCACATCGCTTGTGTCGGCTGTCGTGCAGGATACATGGCAGCGTCAGACTTCAGCCGGATTCTGGAATGTCACCGGGGGGGTACGCGCCACCTACCGGTCGGCTTCGGGCGAATTTCTTGTCAGCCCTCGTCTGGAGGCCGGACTGGTGCCTGCCGCCGCGCCACAGTGGGCTTTTCGTGTGGCCGGAGGTCTGTACTATCAGTTGCCGTTCTATCGCGAGATGCTTCTTCGCAGGGAGATCTCGCCGGGTGAATACGTGACCGAGGTCAACGGCGATGTCAGATCGCAGAGATCTCTGCAGATAGTGGGAGGAGCCGATTTCAACTTCCGCGCTTTCGACCGTCCGTTCAAGTTTTCCGCCGAGGCATATTATAAAGCGTTGTCAAAGATCAATCCCTACGAGGTGGAAAACCTTACGGTGACCTATCTCGGGCGCAATGCCGCGTCGGGTCATGTCGCCGGACTTGATTTCAAGCTGTTCGGTCAGTTTGTGGCGGGGAGCGACTCGTGGATCAGTTTCGGCATCATGAACACCCGCGAAACGCTCGACGGCAAGAGCGTGCCGCGACCCAACGACCGTCGATACAATCTGTCGGTTTATTTCACCGATTTCGTTCCGGGAGTACCACGGCTTAAAGTGAGCCTGCGCGGTGTGCTTATGGATGGGCTGATAACGACCGCTCCCGGCCGCACGCGCTACGACGGATATTTCCGCACTCCCCCCTACAAGCGCGTGGACCTCGGTCTGGCATATGGTATAATCATGCCCGACGCCGACATGCCGCGCCGCGCCGTCAAAAGCCTGTGGGCGGGAATCGACCTGTTCAATCTGTTTGACATCACCAACGTCAGCAACTACTACTGGGTGACCGACGTCAACAGTATCTCCTACGCTGTCCCCAACTACATGACCCGCCGCCAGATCAACTTCCGCCTCACCCTCGACTTCTGATAGTTTTTCTTGCAATGTCTGTTTCCCGGATTTAAGAGATATATGGTTGTATTGGTGTGAGGAATTAAGTGTTTTTGCGATCGGAGCAAAATGTGTGGAACGATGAATGGTTTTCTTAAAATAACAGGCGACTACTCTACTTGGAGCGTGTATAAGAAGGCGGTGATATTGTGTGATGTCACTGAGATGTTTATCCGTCGGGCTATGCCTCATGGCTCAGCAGTCGGCATATTTCACGCACGAAATATTAAATAATGTTAAACGGATAGAAATTTTTATGTTCTACAACATATCTTTTCGGAAAAGTGTGTAACTTTGCATCAGTTTTTCATGGTATTAGATTTAAGGTAAGAAGATTATTCGTCGTGATGACGAGTAATTTTTTTTGTCCTTATACTTCAAAAGCGTAGATTTCAATGCTGTGAGGTGGCTGTCGCCCTCCGATGGGGCCTGCGCCGCCGGAAGTGATAATGCTGAAACTATGCATTGTCATGCCAAAAAAAATCGCTAATTTTGCAGAAAGATTCGGCTCCGTCGGCAAAGGCTGTCGGTAGCCGCTATCGTGTTTTTATACATGGAAAAATAAAGCAAGACGAAAGCATAATCAAAGCAAATGGAAAAGAAGCTTACCGCCAAAGAGATAAGGGAATCGTTCAAGGAGTTTTTCCGTCAGAAAGACCACAAGATCGTGCCGTCGGCGCCGATGGTCATCAAAGATGATCCTACGCTGATGTTCACAAATGCGGGTATGAACCAGTTCAAGGATATAATCCTCGGCAATGCCGCTCCCAAAAGCCGCAGGGTGGCCGATTCGCAGAAGTGGCGGCGCGGCCGCGGAAACCACAACGCCCTCGAAGAGGTGGGAATGGATACCTATCATCACACGATGTTCGAGATGCTTGGCAACTGGTCGTTTGGCGACTATTTCAAGCAGGAGGCCATCGACTGGGCCTGGGAATATCTGGTGGACGTGCTCGGTCTTGATCCGAAGAGGCTGTATGCCACGGTATTCGAGGGATCGGCCGAAGAGGGGCTTCTCCGCGACGACGAGGCTGCCGGCTACTGGGAGAAACATCTGCCTGCCGACCATATCATCAACGGCAACAAGCATGACAACTTCTGGGAGATGGGTGATACGGGTCCCTGCGGTCCTTGCTCCGAGATACATATCGACCTGCGCTCCGACGCCGAACGTGCTGAAAAGCCGGGACGCGAGCTGGTCAACCACGATCATCCGCAGGTGATCGAGATATGGAACCTCGTGTTCATGCAGTACAACCGCAAGGCCGACGGCTCGCTTGAACCGCTCCCCGCCAAGGTGATCGACACCGGCATGGGCTTCGAACGCCTCTGCATGGCTCTGCAGGGTAAGACATCAAACTACGATACCGACGTGTTCACGCCTCTGATTTCCGCGATCGCACGGCTGTCGGGACTGGAATACGGAAAGGACAATAAGGTCGACGTAGCCATGCGTGTGATCGCCGACCATGTGCGCACCATCGCGTTCTCGATCGCCGACTCACAGCTCCCCGGCAACGCCAAGGCCGGATATGTGATACGCCGCATACTGCGTCGCGCCGTGCGCTACGCCTACACATTCCTCAACCAGAAGCAGGCGTTCATGTACAAGCTTATCGATACGCTGATCGACTCTATGGGCGAGGCATATCCCGAGATCAAGAGCCAGCGCGAACTGATCATGAAGGTGATCAAGGAGGAGGAGGATGCCTTCCTGCGCACTCTCGACAACGGTATCCGTCTGCTCGACGGAGCTATGGCCGCAGCGAGAGCCGACGGCCGCAGCGAGATCTCCGGCAAGGAGGCGTTCACGCTTTACGATACGTATGGCTTCCCGCTCGATCTTACGGAGCTGATACTGAAAGAAAACGGCATGACTCTTGACCACAAGGAGTTTGACGCCGAGATGCAGGCCCAGAAGGAGCGTGCGCGCAATGCCGCCGCTACCGAGGCTACCGACTGGGTAGTGGTGGGTGAAGGCGAACCCGAATTTGTGGGCTACGACCATACATCGGTCGAAACCGGAATACTCCGCTACCGCAAGGTGAAGCAGAAAAAAGGCGAATATTACCAGATAGTGCTTGCCCGCACACCGTTCTATGCCGAGATGGGCGGTCAGACCGGCGATCGCGGCACGCTCACCGATGCCGAAGGCCGCGTCACCGAGATATACGATACCAAACGCGAGAACGGCATGGCCGTGCATCTCGCCAAAACACTTCCCGCCGATCCGGCAGCCACGCTGACAGCCGCCATCGATACCGATGCGCGTCAGGCTACATCGTGCAACCACACAGCCACCCACTTGCTCCACTATGCTCTCCGCACGGTGCTCGGCAAGCATGTGGAGCAGCGCGGATCCTACGTCAGCCCTGATGTGCTGCGCTTCGACTTCAGCCATTTCCAGAAAGTGACCCCCGAAGAACTCAAAAAGGTGGAACGCATGGCCAATGAGATGGTGCGCAACGCTATCGGTCGCGACGAACACCGCAATGTGCCTATCGCCGAAGCTCAGGCAATGGGAGCGATGGCGCTTTTCGGCGAGAAATATGGCGACGAAGTGAGGGTGATACGTTACGGCGACTCTGTAGAGCTTTGCGGCGGCACCCACGTGGCCAATACCGGTAATATCGGCATGATACGTATCGTCAGCGAAAGTTCCATCGCCGCCGGAGTAAGGCGCATCGAGGCCATCACCGGACGTGCGGTAGAGGATGCGATCGATTCGCTGACATCCACTATGTCGCAGCTCGCCGGAATGCTCGGCAACGCTCCCGACGTGGTAGCGGCCATGCGACGCTCCATAGCCGAGAATGCCGATCTGAAGAAGCAGGTGGAGGACTATTTCAACGAACGCGCCCAGGCGCTGACCAAGACCGTGCTTGAAAAGGCCGACACCGTAGGCAGCGGCATACGTCTGGCCACTCTCCGCGGCCCGATGATGCCTGATATGGTCAAGAATGTGGCGTTTGGCGTCAGAGCGGCATCGCCCAAGGAAACGGCCTTTGTGGCCGCTACGGTCGACGGATCAGGCAAGCCGTTGCTGACTGTCATGCTGACCGATGATCTCGCAGCAAGCGGCATGAACGCTTCGCAGATCGGCCGTGAGGCTGCCACGGCCATCAAGGGCGGGGGCGG
>JAIDKJ010000110.1 GCA_029051835.1 Paramuribaculum sp.
CGCTCGGAACGGTCAATCTCCACTTCACCGTTTCAGCCAGCCACCGCAAGCTGTTCGAGGAGAAGATCGCCGAAGTGTTGCCGGCCACGGAGAAGCGCACCGGTGTGATATTCAATATAACTCTTTCGGAGCAGAAGCCGTCGACCGACACCGTGGCCGCTAACCCCGACAACACACCGTTCCGCGAGGATGGACAGCTGTTGTTCCGTCCGGGCGGACATGGAGCGCTGATCGAGAATCTCAACGATATCGACTCGGCGGTGGTGTTCATCAAGAATATCGACAATGTGGTGCCCGACGCGCTTCGTCAGCCCACGGTTCGCTACAAGGAGGTGATCGCCGGCTATATGATGCAGCTCCGCGACAAGATGGTGGAATATCAGATGGCGCTTGCCGACGGAAACTACGACGAGCCTCTGCTCGACGAGATATTCGTGTTCATGCGCGACCGTCTGTCGCTGTCCGACAAGAACTTCACCAAGATGGATATCCCACACCGCGCGGTGTATCTCCACGACAAGCTCGACAGGCCTCTGCGTGTGTGCGGCATGGTGCGCAACGAGGGAGAGCCCGGAGGCGGTCCGTTCATTGCGGTCAACCCCGACGGTTCGGCATCGCTGCAGATACTTGAGAGCCACCAGATCGACAAAAACAATCCCGAATACATGGCTATGCTCAAGTCGGCCACACACTTCAATCCGGTCGATCTTGTATGCTACATCAAGGATTGTCACGGCGACAATTATGACCTGACGGCACACACCGATCCGGCCACAGGATTTATCTCGTCGAAGTCGTCGCACGGCAAGGAGCTTAAGGCGCTTGAGCTTCCCGGACTTTGGAACGGTGCCATGAGCGACTGGAATACGGCGTTTGTAGAGGTTCCGATCGAAACGTTCAACCCCGTGAAAACGGTCAACGACCTTCTTCGTCCTGCCCACCAGTGACTCCGCATGGCCGTGGACTCCTTCCCGGTCTGAACTTATATGGCAGCGGCTCCGTAAAAACCTTACGGGGCCGTTGTTGTTATCACTATGAGCAAGTAGCCGCGACGTGGCGGGCCGGCTGACGGGTTTATATCCCCTCATGTATCCGTTGTCGCCGGCCGGTAAGATACTCTATGACTATGGAAAAGAAGGACGCTGCACGTAAAATCTGGAAGGAGTGCTTCGGCTACTCCGATGTTCGCATCAGCCGGATGCTTGATGCGGTCTGTGACGACAATGAGATCATGCTGCTTGAAAAGGGCGGCCAGCCTGTCAGCGCTCTTGCCATGCGTCACTTCGATTTCCTGTTTCACGGCGACATTGTAGGTCTGTCCATGATATCGCACTGCGCTACCCGCCGGGCATCGCGCGGCAACGGCTTCATGTCCGAACTGATGCAGTCGGCGCTTCTGGAGGCCCGTAGCCGTGGCGATATGATGGCCGCGTTGGTGCCTGTTCGCGACTGGCTCTGTTTTTTGTTCGGCAAGTGGGGCTTTTCTACGGTGTTCTACCGCGATATACAGCGTTTTACCTCGCTTCATGCGTTCGGAAGCGGCCGAGGTTACCATCCGGTCGGCGATCCGGCATCTGACGAGGTGTGCACGGCTTTCCGTGAAATGGTGATGCGGCGGCCATGCACTGTGGTCGTTTCGCGGCCCGATTTCTTGCGCCGTGTCAAAGATCCGGGCTATAATGACGCCCCGGGATCGTTTGTGGCCATGGCCGATACAGACGGACGTGTGGTTTCCATGGCATGGGCCACATTGTCGGCCGACGGAGAGCTATTGACAGTCACCGATCTGCTTGGAGTCGACCGCGAAGCCATGAGGGCCGCCATGCACGAGCTCCGGCGCATATACCCCGACGTGGCCGTCAGGATCATGGCTGCGCCCGGCGATGAGCACCGACGGCTCTACGGGTGCGGTATGGCGAGGATTGTGGATGTGGGGCAGTGCCTGTCGAAGATCGCGGCGGCCAATCCCGGACTATGCACCACCATACGTGTTGCCGACCGCTTGATTCCCGACAACTCCCACTATTATGCGATCGAGAACGGGACGCTCTATCTGGCCGACGAACGTTCCGATCGTCCGGCGTTCGATGTCACCGCCGAGGTATTGTGCCGCATGGTGTTCTCCTCGCCCGAAATAGGTTCCGTTCTCGGATTTCCGTCTGTCCGGCCGGTGTTGTGACGGGTCGCTTATTGCTTATATATTGTCGCGCTTCTCGTCGCCGATCGCCTAACGCTGACTGATGGGTTAATAATGATTAAAAATCAGGCGTGGATTGTAAGAAGTTTTATTGTGGTTTTAGAAATATTTGTAATTTTGCAAAATATTGCAAAAGTTGAAAAAACACAATAATAGCTTTTTTATACCATAACTTATGTCTTGTAAAGGAATATTGGCGATAGCATTAGGGTTGCTTTTGCCGCTTGCAGGTAATGCCAGTGCAAAAACAGATTATGTCTTTCCGCAGAAAAAGACTCTCGTCGGCATATCGCCGAGCGGCGGCATAGTGGTGTTTGCGGTGTGCGAGGATGGAGTGTATACTCTGCGAGGCCACAAACTCAACAAAGCCGACGGTAACATACTCAATGTGGCGTTCAATCCTATCGGCACAAATTTTGTCATAGTGACTGAGGGCGACAAACGCAATGACGTTAAAGTGATGTCGTCGTCGGTCTACAACGATGCACGTCATAAATTCAACGTCAAGAAGGTCGGCAATCCCACCGCAGCCACCTACACATCGGATGCGCGCAATATGCTTCTGGCTACCGACCTCGGCTCGATAGTGACCGACACCCGCCGGTTCATGCC
>JAIDKJ010000111.1 GCA_029051835.1 Paramuribaculum sp.
CAGATACTTATTGTCAACGTCGGCGACGAACTGTTCAACGTAGTACCGCTTCACGGGGCGGACTGGTTGATAATAACCGTATCCACATCATCGGTGCTATGGATAGGCGAACTGCTACGATGGTGGCAACGACGACGCCTATCTTGAGGCCGACGAAACGATATAGTCGATAGCAAAGTCGAGCATGGTGTCGCGGCCATTGAAAGCCGCTTCAGGATCCATGTCAACCTCACATCCCGTAGTCGGCTCCACTCCTGCCTCGGTAGAACGGCCTGCTGCATCGACAAGGGGGGACGCCGACAAGCGTATGCCCCAGCCGTTGGGAAGCTCATAACTGACCGGCATACCGCATCCTCCGCCTGTGACGGCTCCTACCACAGTCACGTTGGGCAGCTGCTTCATGACAGCCGTAAAATAGTTGGCAGCCGAGAATGTGCCCCGGTTGGTGAGTATCACCACCGGCTTGGTCCATACGACATGACCGTCACCCACCGGATTGATTGTCACGGCATAGGGACTGGAGAAATCGTCGTGACCCGGACCGTTCTTATGATATATATATCCGCCAGTGAACGGCTCGGTAACGAAATGAGAAGCGAGATCGTTGGCATTCGACACCATTCCTCCCCCGTTGTCACGGATATCGATGACCAGGCCGCTTGTCATAGAGAACGATGCAAGAATATAGTCGATATGTCCAGCTCCGAGCCGTGAGTCAAAAGTGGGCCACCGCAGATAGCCTACGTTCGACAGCAGCACACCATAGTCGGCGCTCCCGAGCGAGGTGTAGCCGAAAGCGAAATAATTCTGCTGTATGATCCGCTCGTCGAAATTCTGAGGGTAATCGCTCCACCACCTGCGGTAGTAGGATGTGGCGAAAGGTGCTGAAAGATTGACATGGCCGTCGCGCAGCTCGTCGAGCATGGCCGACATGACTGCAAACAACGACTTCGACGACATATGCGTGCTGACCTGCGCTCTATAGTTATCGCCTATTTCGTCCCAATCCACATTTTTGTCGGCAAAAAAGCAATAATGTTCGTCGACCAGAGTCCACAAAGCCTCGAAATTGCCTTGGGGAGTATTGTCATAATCGGGCAGCTCGTGACAGCCTGCAAAGAGCGCCAGCAGGCAGAATGCCGCTCCTGCTGCCACGGATTGTATCTTATTCATAAGTAACTCTCAAAAATTAGTTTATATAATTCAGTTTATAAGTAACTCGCAGCTAATTTCTGCGAGTTACTTATAAAGCATGGATCATTCTTGCCTTTGGTGAGATCTTTTTACGCGGACTTACCGACAGCCATTCGCCCGACACACCTATGACGGCACAATGGCGTATCATACGCGAAGTGATGTCGCTGGCTTTTGTGGAGAGCACCTGTCCGGAATAACCGATGCGAAGCGATGTGTTGCCGAAATGAAGATCGGCCGTCAGACTATGGTCAAGCACGAAATAGTTGCCCCACCATGCCATACGCGCCAACCCGGAATGGTTGCCGAGATATATTTCGTAATACAGTTCGCCATAGTCGGGAGCGAAGAATACGCCCGTCAGCGGCACAACAGGCCTGTAGCACAGTGTCACGGGCAGACGTCCGACGCGGATATTCCACGCCGCATAGGCCGACAGATCGACCGTCAGAGCTACCTTGGCCGACGCCGGATTATTGCCGTTGCGCTGCGAATACAAGCATCCGGCCTTAAGCCCCGGCCCTACGCCAAGACCCACCGTAAGTCCGGCAAGGGGTCTGACGCGCCGCATCATGGCCCACCGGGCTTCAACTCCCCAGTACCACATAGTGGCATTGCCCACACGGTTGAGAGCACGCTCGGCCGTCAGCCGGGCGTCGAGAGCCATGACCCACCGCTCCGGTGAGAATTTCATGGCCTGCATACGGCCATAGCCGAATCCGGCACTCCATCCGGCATACCGGATCGGCGAAAGATATGTGTCGGCGATATGCGACGATCCGGCCTCAACAGTATAGGCGGCCGTGACCGGGCGCAGGATCTCCGTTTCAGGCTCTGAAGCGGCCGACATCATTGCGACCGACAACGCTGCGGCTACCGCAGCCATTCTATGGCGCAGACCGTTCATCAGAATATACGCTGCTGTCCTGTCAGCTCATCGCGCACCTCGTCATCAGACTGTGCGTTCATGTCATTCGCATCCTCCGGATCACCGTCATCAACATCATCCGGCGACATGTCGGCCATATTCTCCGGATCGGTCTTTTCACGCGGCTCTATTTCGGTAATAGATGCCACTTCGTAAGTAGTCAGGCGCTTGCCTTTGGCTCTAAGCGACTTCACGGCAACAAATTCCTCCGCATCGACTGTCACCGGCATACGGATCTCATCCACTCCGGCAAATGTCACTGTAAACCGGGCGCCATCCTTGTCGCTCAACGCTATCAGGGTCGAACGTTCGTTCTCTCCCAGATATCTCTGGCGACGTGCCGACGGCTCGAACTTGAACCGCTTCATATAAGGATAGTTGCCCTGCGAGGCGTCGCGCAGTATCGCCGTCCACACCACTTCGGGACGGAAGCGCTCGATAAACATGATGTCGTCATCGTAGTGGTTTGACGCATCAAACGATGTGGTGTAATACTCGCCGTTGTTAAGAACCACCAGCACGAGATCATTGGGTCCGAATTCTCCGAGATACTCTCCGCGGCCGTCATAGTTGATGCGCAACACGTCGTGGTCAAACCACACCTGACGTCCGCCGAGCGTCGACTGTCCTTTCCTGTTGAGGGTAAAGTGATGCACTTCGTTCTTGGTGACTATATTGCCCATAGCTCCGCGCCCCTTTATGGCCAGTTCGGCAAAGTCAACGTCAAACTGCAGAGTCTTCAGTCGGGCCTTTGGTTTAAGAACCACCTTGACAGATTCGGCCTCGCCATTGGAGTTGGCCGTGAACCATACGACCTTGGAGCCGGGTTTGCCCTGCGTGAGATCATACACCCTGTCGCGTGTCATGCCGGTGACGGAGAACCGCTTCATATAGTATGTGCCTCCTTTGCCGTCCTGATAGATAACATTGTAGACCGTGCGGACATCGTTGCGCTTGAAAAGACCAACGTGTATGATGCCCTTGCCTACCGACACCTTTTCCTGAACGCGTATCACCTTGTACTTGCCGTCGCGATAGAACAGTATCACATCGTCGATGCTCGAACAGTTGAACAGGAATGCCTTTTCGCGCTTATCGGAATCGATTTTCAGCGCCGTGCCGATAAATCCCTCCTCACGGTCGATATACAGCTTTTCGGTAGCTTCGGCCACGTTGGCGGCCTCGATACTGTCGAAATTACGAATGACGGTCTGCCTCGGATATGCGGCTCCATATTTCTCCTTCAGATGCTCAAACCATCTGATGGTATATTCGGTCAGCGAGTCGAGATCGCGCTGCAGATCCTCTATCCTCTGGTTGAACGCCGCTATAGCCTCGTCGGCCGACTCCGAGCTGAATCGCAGTATGCGGCTCATCTTGATTTCCAGCAGGCGGAGCAGATCGTCGTCGGTCACCTGACGTAGAAGTTTCTCCTTCCATGGCTCCAGACGCCTCTCTATATGCCTGATCGCTTCTGTCTTCGAACGGCTCTCCTCAAATTCGCGGTCCTTATAGATGCGTTCTTCGATAAATATCTTCTCAAGGGTGGCGAAGAGCAGCTGTTCCCTGACCTCTCCGAGCTTTATCATCAGCTCGGCCTTGAATATCTCGCGAGTGTGGTCGACATTATGGCGCAACACGTCGCTGACACCAAGGAAACGTGGCTTGTTTTCGTGGATCACGCAGCAATTGGGCGACAGCTGCAGCTCGCAGGAAGTAAAGGCATACAGGGCGTCGATAGCCTTGTCGCTCGACGTTCCGGGCTGCAGGCTTACAATAATCCGTGCTGTGCGCGACGTATTGTCGTCGACACGCCTGATCTTGATCTTGCCCTTGTCGTTGGCCTTGATTATGGTTTCGATGAGCGTTTCAGTGGTCAGTCCGAACGGTATCTCGGTGATGGCAAGGGTCTTGCTGTCGATTTTCTCGATTTTGGCTCTGACTTTGATCCTGCTGCCGCGCGCACCGTCATTGTAGCGCGACACGTCGATAAATCCTCCGGTCGGGAAGTCGGGATAGAGAGTGAACGGCTCGTTTTTCAGGTATGCGACGGCGGCGTCAAGGATTTCGTTGAAATTGTGGGGCATGATGAGCGACGACAAGCCCACGGCAATACCTCCCACACCCTGCGACAACAGCAGCGGGAACTTGGCCGGCAAGGTCAC
>JAIDKJ010000112.1 GCA_029051835.1 Paramuribaculum sp.
TTACACGTATTTGTCTTCGGTACCCCAGGCAAAGCCGACGCCGCCCTAGCCGCATCGATATTCCATTACGGCGAGATCAGCATTGCCGAGCTGAAAAGGCAGCTGCGCGCAAAAGGGCTTGAAATGAGAATCTGACCCGACGCAGGCATTCATAAAACACATACTCCAACCACAAATCCCCCCTATGACTTTTGACGATTTCAGACTCGACAAGACCGGCGACGGACTGCTCCCGGTGATAGTGCAGGACGCCACGACACTGCGTGTGCTTATGCTCGGATATATGAACCGCGAGGCATTCGACCTGACCTGCCAGCGGCGTCGGGTGACATTCTATTCGCGCTCCCGCCAATCACTGTGGCTCAAAGGCGAAAGCAGCGGCAACTATCTGGAAGTGGCCGAAATGCTGCCCGACTGCGACTTCGACACTCTGCTCATAAAGGCTCATCCCGCGGGGCCGACCTGCCACCGAGGCACTACATCGTGCTTCGATGCCGCTGACTCCGAGGGATTTGTCAGAAGCCTGTCGCGCCTCATAGCCGAGCGCCACCGGCTGATGCCCGACGACTCCTATACCACACGGCTATTCGTGAAAGGGGTGAAAAAAATCGCCCAGAAAGTGGGCGAAGAGGCAGTCGAGACAGTGGTAGAGGCGGTAGACGGCAACCGGAAGCGGTTTCTGTATGAGATCGCCGACCTCGTGTATCACGGACTCGTGCTGCTTGAGGAGATGGGGCTGACAGTGGAGGATCTGGAGCGCGAACTGCACAGCCGTCACGGTTAGCGCCGGCGCGGCTGGATCGGCTTCTGGGCAGGTGGCAGAGCGGGTCCTGGATTAGTGTTGATCGGCGGACGCCAGTCGGAAGGAGGGAGCACTCCGTTGCCCGGGCGCACAGCCGGCCTGTTGACCACCGCTCCGGGACGCAACGGAGGCCTCACAACGGGCACGTAGGAGGGGCCGGGCCACCATCCGTTGTTCCAACCATAAACCGGCCAGTAGCCCGACCATGGGGAATAGACCGGAGTACTCACGCCGATGCCGAGGCTTCCTCCATATCCGAGAGGCACGTCGACCGACGTGTCCCACATGGCGTCGCACGAAGCGAGAAGAAGAAGAGAGAGGGAGGCGAGGAGAGTTGAGAGGGGGCGGGCGGAGATTTTCATGACTTGAAGTATTACGTTGTTTATATCAAAACACTTCAGTATGACGGATGGTTGAAAAAACGGAGCCGGCACCGTTGTCGCAGCGCCAGGGCGCGTCGACAGCAGAGCCGGCCTGTGTTATGTAGCGGGATCTTCTGGATCCCGACGCCTCAGAGGCGTATGGCCGATACGGCGGTGGTGCGTATGCGGGGTTTCAGCTCGCCTCCGATCAGTATGATCTCCGCGTCGGGGGCGACGGCAGCCGCCGCTCCGGCGCGCGCCGTAGCTTCATCGTCGGCTGCAACGGTCCATGCCTGCGCTGCGGGGTCGAACACCATCACGCGGCTGTTGAACCGATACCACTCCACGGGGTGCGACAGATAGTCGGGAGCCTGATTGCGGAGCGCTTCGAGGAATACGTCCTTGTTGACACCTCCCATAGCGGCGATGCGACCGTCGGGGAGCGTCACGGCTATGCCTCCGCCGAGCGACACGTCGTCGCCGGTCTTGTCGACAGGCGTGGGAGCAACGCTCCATTTGCCCTTGCCCGAGAGCGGGTAGCAGAGTCCGTCGGTGTTGAGAGTGGCCTCGCGTCCGTCGGCGCCCTTGCCGGCGAACCCGCCCCACAGATAGAGGCAGGGACGACCCTTGGCGTCGGTCGACGCGGCCATGACGGGCTGCACACGGGGATTGCCGGGGAACGATGCCAGCGACTTCCATCCCTTGGCGAGGTCGGCGAGATCGAGGCAGAGCAGCTCGTTGGAGGGCTTGCCGCCGACATTGCCGCCGGCCACATAGACGCAGCCTCCGGCATAACATGCAGCCATATTGTCGACCGGTTCGGGGAGCGCGGGGAGCGGAGTCACCACAGCCTCACCCTCGTCGCTGACGGTGATCATGGCCACCTGACGGAGCGCTTCGGAAGCCGATGTTCCGCCTACGATCACCAGTCCGTCGGGCGTTGTGGCCGACGCGCCATAGGCCATAGGCTCAGGCAGATGACCGATGAGGGTCGACTCGGCCTGCCCGTTCTCACCGGGAGTGAGCGCGTAGATGCCCGAATAGAACTTCTTCTGCGCTCCGGGAGCCATAGGATTGGAGGGGAAATTGCAGCCTCCGGCACGGATGATGCGACCCGAAGCCATTCCGGCAAAAGCCGCCGACACTCCGGCCTCGATGCCCGGCTCGCTCGAGGGAGCCTCGCTGACGGGGAGTTTGAACGTGGTGGCCGGCAGATTGTCGGCATTTACCAGATTGGCGCGCGTGAACGGCTGCCAACCGTAGCGCACATAGCGCGGATGTGATTCTGACATATTGATTGAAGTGAGTTTTATGATATTGTCGGATATGATCTGAGCCTCGGCCGGAGAGTAGCGGCCATCGTAGCGGGCAAGCTCGAAGGTGCGCAGCGGGGCGCCGTCGGAGCTGTGCATGCCGTGGCCGTTGGCAAAGGTGAGCGTGACCTCACCCGGCCCGGTCAGCTCCGCCCTGAGCGGCGAGGGTCCTTCGGGCACTATGTCGGTCATCGAATAGACGCGATGGAGAGCCTGACGGGCGAAACGCTCGCCGATCGGACGCTTGTCGGTGGGGTGCACGTCGAGAGAGTCGCCCTTGTCGCTGGTCACCACCATGGCCGTGCCCGGCACCGTCTTAGCCAGACGCCGCTGGCTGTCGCGGAATTTGGCCCACGACGGCCTGTCGATCGAACTGAGCTGCGCGAACAGGAACGGCATCTCAGGCTGATTGAACGCCCGTCGGAAGCTCTTGACCACAAGAGGGAACAGACGCTCATGCACCTCGATATTGTGGGCGTTGGACTCGCCCTGA
The DNA here is from genome assembly GCA_029051835.1 of Paramuribaculum sp. Lineage (GTDB taxonomy): Bacteria > Bacteroidota > Bacteroidia > Bacteroidales > Muribaculaceae > Paramuribaculum. The sequence goes on from JAIDKJ010000112.1 coordinate 2,971, forward strand.
TACCATATCGTGCCGGCTATCGGAAAACCGGCGAGGGGCCGTATGCCGGTGGCGAACAGGAACGTAGGCTCATAGGGATGGCGATGAACGAGAGATGCCTCGCCGGTGCCAATGTTTTCGCCGGCGCGCTGCTGCGCCCACTTCTGCAGATAGTCATTGCGCCGCCAGTTGACAAGCACCTCGGGCATTTCACGGCTCAGCACCTCGACATCAACCCAGGCCTCGGCGCCGGAGCCTCCGATGGCATTGCAGATGATGCCCACAGGCACCTTCAGACTGTCGCGCAGCACCCGCGCGAAATGCCAGGCCACAGCCGACATCCGTCGGGCCGAACTTACCTCCGATTTCACCCACTGCGCAGGCCTGTAATAGTCAAGACTGTCTACTCTCGCCTTGACCGAATCAGGCCACAGCGCGCCGGTAGTGTACACTATGGGCGACATGTTGAACAGGCGTATCATCGGATCGTTCATCATGGCACTGTCGGCGGCGAAGGTCTTGGTGTTGCGCGTGGCAAACTCCATATTGCTCTGTCCCGAAGCAAGCCAGACCTCCCCGACGGCTATATCGGAAAAAGCGAGGCTACGGCTCCCGTCGGTGACAGTCATCTCAAGCCCCGTGGCCTCTTTCATCGGCGGAAGCGTGACCGCCCAGCGTCCGCGATTGTCGGTCACGGCCGTGGCAGTGTTGCCTCCGAGAGTCACCTTCACGGTAGCGCCGGCATCGGCGGTGCCGTTGACCGTCACCGGGCGGTAGCGCTGTATGACCATGCCGTCGCCCCACACCTGAGGCAGTTTCAGGCCGCCGTAGTTGCCCGTGATGGCCTTGTAGACCGTGCGGGCGAGCAGCGACGCTCCGAGCGCGTTGGGATGCAGACCGTCGGCCATAAGCTGCTGGCGGTCGAGAAGCGGTTCGTTGAAGTCGATCAGCTCCGAGCCTGTCAGACGGGCCACATCGGCCACGCAGGCTCTGACCGAATCGCGCCATTCGCACGTGCCCGAACGCCAGCGGTAGTGGGTGGTGCGCACGGGCGAAATGTTGGCGATGATCACACGCACCTTGGGATTGCGGGCGCGGAGCGAGTCGATCAGTTCCACGTAGTCGTTGACAAAATCGTCGCTGAAGTCGGGCCAGTCGCGGGGATCGGTGTCGTTGACGCCGAGATGTATCACGGCGATGTCGCCGGCGAACGCCTTGGCGGCGGCACACTCTTCGGTGGCGTTATAGGGATTGTGTCCGCGCTTCATCAGCGTGGCCCCGCTACGGCCGAAATTGCCTACCTCGTAGTCAGCTCCGAGCATTCGGGCGAGCTGCGCAGGGTAGCTGTCGCGCTCACGGTCGGGGATCGTGGCTCCGTAGGTGATACTGTTGCCGACGCAAGCCACCTTGACCTTTGCCGCGGCCGGAATGGCCGTCATGGTCAATGTCATGCCTGCGAACAGCGTTATAAGGATTTTTTTCATGGGTTGAATATAACAGAAAAAGCCGTTGGCGGCATAATGGCCGCCGACAGCCCGATAAATGGTTTTGTTTTTTTCAGATGACCGCAATCACTTCTGGGCAATTCCGGCCGCGAGGATCTCGTCGATGAGCATCTGGCTCTTGATGAGCATGCGCGGTATGTGGAACGGTCCTTTGAACAGGTTGCCCTTGGCCGGCTGCGCCACGCTTCCGTCGCGGTGGAGATAGCCGAACCATTCGCCATAGACCGGATCGGGAAGGAACTCGTAGGTCCAGTCGTTGGCCATGCGGTGCATTTCGAGATACTTGGTATCGCCGGTGGCGAGATAAGCGTAGAGAGTGGCTATTACAGCCTCGGTCTGCGGCCACCAGAACTTCATGTCCTGCGAATAGTCCTGGGCAGGGAAGCCCTTGCAGTCGCGGAAGTTGATGATGCCGCCGAACTCCTCGTCCCAGCCCCATTCCCACGACCAGTCGAGGATCTGCAGAGCCATCTCCTTTATCTCCTTGCCCTTGCCTTCGTCCCAGCCGCGATAGCGCGCCTCCTCGAGGAGGAACCATGCCGTTTCGATGCAGTGACCCGGATTGATTACGCGTCCGTTGATAGTGTCGATCAGCTCTCCCTCGGGGGTCACCATCTCAAGCAGAGCCTTGAATTCGGGATGCATGAACTTGGTGCGTATCAGTTCGAGCGAATTGTCGATCTGGCTGTCAAGCTCCGGATCGGGTATCACTTCACGGATGCGCGAGGCGGTGTTGATGAGTATCATCGTGATGCTGTGGCCAATGGCAGGCTGAGTGGGCATATACTTCGGCTCCAGAATGCCCGGAGTGGAGATGAAGCGCACTATGTCCTTGAAGAGGCGCAGAGCCTTCTCGGCATAAGAGCGGTCGCCTGTGGCCTGCGAATATTCGGCCATGGCTATGGCGGCGAAGCATTCGGAGAACACATAGCGGCGCTTGCGCAACGGACGTCCGTCGGCAGTCACCTCGAAGTACATGCGTCCGTCGGCGGGGTCTATGCAATGGGCCTCGATGAAGTCGATGCAGCTCTTGGCCATGGCGAGATACTCCGGACGGCGGTCGATATTGTTGTAGGCAAACGAGTAGACAAACGGACAGCGGCCCTGGAACCACACCGACTTGGTGCCGTCCATGAGCTTGCCCTCGCGGTCGACGCAGGTATACACGCCGCCGTTCACCTTGTCAAGCCCGTGTTTGAGCCAGAAAGGGAGAATGTCGTCGAGGAGATCGTGGCGGTAGTGTTCGCGCCACTCGGTGAGATATTTTTCAGTGTCGATAGTCCACATAACGGTTTAGAGTTTGTTACAGCGCTCGAAGAATCCGATGCTTTCGAGGTCGGCCTTCATGGCAGCCTCTTCCTGGTCGGTCATGTTGCGGAACGGCACACGGTTCTTGCCCAGATCGAGTCCGATAAGCTTCATGATACGCTTGCCGCCGACGATGTTGCCGCGATACTTGCAGATGACGTTGATCACCTCCTGCGAGAAGTTCTGATGCTCGCGTGCGGCCTCGATGTCGCCACGCTTCCACGCGTCGATGATAGCCACGAGTTCACGGCCATTGTAGTTGGTGGTGCCGCCGATGCCGCCCTGCGCGCCGCCCATGGCGAGCGAGGGGAGGATGGTTTCGTCCTGACCGTGGAGCATGTCGAACTTGCCGTCCTTGTAGAGGCGGCACTGGTTGTATTCATATATGCTCTCGAAGGTGTATTTGATGCCTGCGAAGTTGGGCACGCGTCCGTCAACGGCCTTGAGAAGCTCGGTCATAGGCAGGAAAGCACCGTTGAATGCGGGGATATGATAGTAGTAGAACGGCAGCTCAGGCGCGCCGGCGGCTATCAGTTCGATATATTCAACGAGCTCCTCGATACGTCCGATCTTGGGGAAGGGGGGAGCCATGGCGCCGATGCCCCATGCGCCGATCTCGGCGGCATGGCGAGCCAGCTCGCGTGCGCTCTTGGCGCAGCAGCTACCCACGTGAACTATCACTTTGAAATCATCGGGCTTGGCGGCCATCCAGGCCTCGGCCAGACGCTTGCGCTCGTCGTCGGTCAGCATATAGCCCTCGCCCGACGAACCGTTGATAAACACGCCTTTCAGACCGTTTTTCTTGAGCATTGCCGCATATTCGGGTATAGGCGCATAGTTGACTTCGCCGTTCTCAAGGAAAGGCGTAAAGGGGGCGTCGATAAGGCCCTTGATTTTCTCGAATTCCATAATAGTATTTACTTGTTGGATTGATTTGTCTTGATTATTTGGATATCTCCGTGCCGTCCGGGGATCAGGCTGTCACCGTTTCGGCAGCCTCGTTGCCGGCGCCCACGGCCTCTTCCTGATCTTTGTCGTCGAACTTCGGACGGAGCAACGTAAGCTGCAATGCGAGCGCTATGAGCAGTATGCCGCCCATGAGAGCGAAGCAGAGGCCCAGACCCACCGATGCGGCGAGCGAGCCGAGCAGCTGGGTGGTGATAGCGCCCATGATCACGCCTACGGAGTTCATCAGACCGTAGGCCATCGCACGCTGGCGCGAGCTGACAAACTGACAGAGGATAGGCATATTGTTGGCGTCGAACATACCGTAGCCGACGCCGAAGAACAGTCCGGCGAGAACCGACAGCCATGCATTGTGAGCCAGTCCGATGAACACCAGAGCCGGGATCATCATGGCCATGCCTATGGCCGAGGTGTATATGCGTCCGCGCACATTGCTGCGCACCCAGCGGTCGCTGATCGGGCCGCCTATCATCACTCCGATAAACGACGATACGGCGATGGTGAGCGTGGCCATCGGGCCGGCCCAGTCCATGCTGAGATCAAGATTGTCGTGGAAGAGGGTCGGCAGCCAGTTTTTGGTGGCCCATCCGGGGATGGAGCTTGAAGCGAAGAAGAAGAGTATCACCCAGAAAGCCATGGTGGAGAACACCACGCCGAACGACTGGAGCATCGACTCCTTGCCGGCCTTGCGGCCCTGGGCCTCGCCCGAGGGCACCAGACGCGATGCCACCATGCCGTGATCCGACTTTTCATGAAGAAGGAATATGAGCACTATGGCGTAGGCCACGCCGATGATGCCGAACCAGTGGAATGTCTGCTGCCACGACCATGTAGAAGCCACCATAGAGCCGAATCCGCCCAATGCCTGGCCGCAGTAGAGTCCTGTCATGTGCAGACCGATGGCGAGCGAGCGTCCGCGACCGGTGAAATAGTCGGCGATAAGCGACAGCGCCGAGGGGATATAAAGAGCCTCGCTGATACCCATGATGCCGCGAAGCCACATGAGCGACTGGAAGTCGTGACAGAGTCCCATTGCGTAGGTCACGGCCGACCATACGCCGAGAGAACCAACGATCAGCCACTTGCGGCTGACACGGTCGGCCACGGCACCGGAGAACGGACTTGATATACCGTAGACCCAAAGGAAGATAGCCATCAGAGCGCCGAAAGCCTCTGCATTCTGCAGGGCGTGGATGTCGTTGGCGATGTTCTGTTGCATCGTCGACAACATCTGACGGTCCATATAGTTGAGGAGCGCCACTACCCACAGCAGCCCGACAACGAGCCACGGATAGAATTTCTTGTTTTGTAATGCCATATTTGCGGATTTAAGGGTATGATTGATTGCTACTCTGTCAGGCGGCCGCTCATCGGTCATCAAGCAAAATCACGACGGCCACCATTTTGCTGCAAATTTACGTTTTTTTTCGATTGTTGTAAACTGCGACCCTCTTTTTTTAGAAAAAAAACGGCAAAAATGAC
>JAIDKJ010000113.1 GCA_029051835.1 Paramuribaculum sp.
ATAAGATATATATTGACAGGCTGATGGCTTAGGATATAAGATATATATCGGCTGGCTGCGGACTTCGGCTACAAGACATTTATCGACATGCTGCAGGCTTTGACTATCTATCTGAATTACAGGGATATTACCCCCCCCCAATCGATAGATTGGAGGGAGCGGGTCGATATACCCATGCGGCATGGCGGTGTAGACCGGCCGCATATCAGCATCCCCCAAAACGACATACCGTACATCTCCTCCCGACGGCGCGTGGCTCCAAGGCTGCGGGCCGCATCGTCGTAGCCATACGGCGGTGCAGAGTGTCAGCCGCTCTGCGCTGCCCCACCCCGCTATACTGACTTTCCCACTCCTTCCAAGATCACAACAATCAATCAACAAATATCAGGAAAGATTATGAAAAAACTTTTACTCATTCTGATGGCCTTTCTGGCCTTCGCCCCGCCGCATCTACATGCGGAGGAAGAGGAAGTATTCCTCCGACTATCATATGGCACCGGCATGTATGCACCCGGATGCTATAGCAGGAAGGCATCTGGTGCTCAAATGAATACAGAATACAGCAGTAATATCCAATACAGTAAAACTGCTAACAGCAGCACTTCTGCAAGCAGCGTGTTCGATAACCCATTTACAGGGGTTAGTGCTAAAAGTGTGTTCGGCTTCACAGTAACAAATTCATCCTCCACAAAAGGCTTTACCATTAAATTCAGAGATAATTATAACAGTGACAAATCAGGATTGTTTAATACCACAACTGGTTCACTCAACGCACTTCTTATTTCAAATAACAGCAACACTGGTCTATTATTCTTTTACCATAATGAATACAATAACGGATTAAGAGCTACAATTGAGTCAACTAATCCGCAGATGCCTATAAAAAGCATCAAAATCGGCAAAGCAACAACCACAACAGGCTCACAGCATATATCCAGTTTCACAACTGAAGATATCAACAAGTGGTTTGACTCATACGATGACAATAATTCAGGAACATGGTCATTAGACAATGAAAATTATCTGATATATACACCTAAAATACCTGCACAAAAAATCACTCTTAGAAAAATAAATAAAGAAACAGGATCCAGCTCCTTTCGCTTGAACTATATCGGTGTAACGTGGGATGCTCCTATGGATGCACCGACAATAAACACTACAGGACTGTCAACCACTCCGGGAACGTATCCTTACTATAATGCAGAAGAAGGAGTTTATGAATATGACAGCCAACAGGCCACTATTAAAATCAACGAACTTGAAGGCGCTTCCAAGATTCTCTATACTCTCAACAATACCGATCCTGATGTCAACTCGCAGTCGCTCCCATCAAACGGTGGAGATGTGATACTGCCCAAAGCGATACCCGGACAGATCACAGAACTGAGAGCCAGAGGCATAGACAGCGAGGGCAATTTGGGAATGATATTGACCATAAACTGTAAGCGCATAGCTCCCACCCGTCCTTCGAATCCGAACATCAGACAATTCTCACAAAACTTCAAATACGCTTATATCTCAGGAGCTGCAGCTACATTTAGAAACCAGTTGACAGTTGCCGGCGAAGACTGGGAGGCTTTTTATACTGCAAGCCCGACAATATATCTCAACGCCAACGAACTACTTCTCGACTTCGAGCAGTCATACGCCACAAAAGTCGCCGACAAATATGCAGGCAACAACACAGTAGTGGAAGCCCAAGAGGCACAACTGCAGTATCTGATCAACTCACAACCCACGGTATACGATGTTGAAACAGCTGAATTCAGCAACGCCAATGTTTACGAATGTGACGAAAAACAATTTCCACAACAGAACCACTGGCTGGCAATTTCGGAAAAAAATAGCCTCAACAATGGCCACGCTCTGTTTGCAAACAACTCCAACGAGTGCTATCTGCATCTGCGCGCAGTGAAGGGTACAGCCGGAGAGGAGGATTACCTGACGAGCGACATCGTGACTGTGAAGCTTATGCGGAAGGCGCCGGATGCGCCGACGCTGACGCTTGCGGGCAAGGGCGTGTGGAACGACCGGAGCAGTGTGCCTTCGCTGGAGTATATCGGTTCGACGACTGTGTGTGCATCGATGAGCAACCCCAACAACAGTATAGAGTATTATTTCGCCGAGGCTAAAGACGGACAGCCGTGGCCGGGCGCCGATCCGGGCAACGTGACATTCTGGCCGCTGCCGGATAAGACAAACTATATATCTATCAGCAGCAACGGAGGCGCCAACTCCGGCAGGAAGGGCCGACTGTACGTCAGGCAGAAAGACAAGGCTCACAATCTGACCGGCGCATGCGCGCTGCTCGACATTGAGCCGATAGCCGTGGCCGACTATAAGCTCAACGACCAGAACTATCGCCCCGCACAACAGACGCTGATAAGACTGGCGCAGGATGACGCCTACGGAGTGAAGATAATGGGCGTGTATGAAACCGATGCGGCGGCTGTAAACGGCAAACAGACCTACTACGTGTATCTGATGGACCAGTGGGGCAACCCGATCAAGCTCGTGGTCAACGCGGCGACCCGTCCGGAGATACTCGACCAGTATGCCGATAGCACGAAGATACGCCTGATCAAGGGTGACGTGATAGGCCGCATATATTACCACAGCGTGACCGGCAAGGGGAACAAGATGCCTGAGATATGGGTGACTCCCGGATCGGAGGACTATACAGCCTATCTGCCCGAAAGCGAAGCCGTCGACGGATGGGTGACATCGGGCACGACTCCGGCCGACTGCCTTGAAAGCACCAAGGTTAGCGCCGACAATTTCAACCGCAAGATGCGTCTGCGCTCGCTGACCTGGCTGGGCGGCAACCGCGTGCGCACCGCCGACGGCACCGAGCTGACACTCTACAGCCGCCTGAAGGTGGATGGCTACGACTTCCAGAAGGATATGCAGCAAGTGGCCGAGATAGCCGGCGAGGAGGGCACGAAACTCTTTGCCGCCACCGGTTTCGTCGGTCAGCTCAACGGCCAGCTTGCCCTGCTGACCACGGAGCCGACGCTGCAGTGCCCCGGCACTCCGAATCTGTTCGCTCCCAATCCGATCACGGGTCAGCCCGACGCCGACGGCTACATAGCTGTAAATGCCATCAGCGACGAGGTGACACTCACGATCAAGGGCAACGCCCACGGCGAGTCGAAGTTCTACTGGGCGTCGAACAAAGAGGGAAACAACACCAAACCGATCACAAACAACACTCTGACCATAAAGCGTCCGAGCGACATCACCAAACCGCAATATTGCGTGATCTGGAGCGAGCTTAACGGCATGAAGAGCCTCAAGCCGGCTATGGTGAAATTCATATTCCACACGCCTGAAAAGGTCGCATCGATCGAGGAGTTCAAGACTCAGGAATTTGACCGCCACCAGCAGCCCGACGCCGAACCTGAAACCGCCATCTACTATCAGATGACCGGCAAGGCTATAATCGAGGAGATCACTCCGGAATATCTTTATGTGCGCGACTACGACGACGCCCCTGAAGCGGAGCTGATCGAGGACGAGCACATGCGCCGGATGCTGATCCACAACAAAAACGGCTGGGAGGCTCTGGTGGCTGATCCGGCCGGCGGCGAGGCACGAGAGCTGAAGCAGAACGACGTGATCACCGGGTTCGCCATATGCCCGCGCCATATCAACGGCAACCTGATAAGCGAGTCGACCGGCTTTGCCCGCACGTTCAAAGTGGTGGATCATGCGGCCAACTATGCTCCGCAGCCTGAAGAAGCTCCGGCAGCTCCCGACGACAAATTCAAGTTCACCGAAATCCACCGCATGCGTCTGATGACTCTCAAGGGAGTGGAGGTGACACGCACTCCGAACACGGGCGAGGATCGCGACGAGTATCCCTACAACTATACTCTCCAGATCGAGGGCAAGCCGCGGATGAGGATGGACGTGTTCCGCCGCTCGGGCTTTGCCGAGGCCTACGCCGAGAATACGGGCTTCGACCTGACGGGCGTGGTGCTGCTCGACTCCGACAACGGCACAGACAAAACCTTCTCCTTCGCCCTGCTGAGCTTTGCCGGCTCGGGCAAGGTGGCGATGCCTGAGGTGTATCTCGAGGGCATAGCCGACAAGACTCTGACGGAGCAGCCCTTCGTGGCCGGCACCATCGTGATGGACGCCGTGAAGCTCACCACCGACGGAGAGGCAATCGCCGAAGAGAATGGCAAGAAGGTGACAATCCACTACTCTATCGACGGACTCGATCCGCTGCAGAATCTCGGCTCGCGCCATGAGTACAAAGAGGGCGCCGACGAGCTGAAGCTCGCCGACCACGACGTGGAGATACGCGCTTTTGCCGCCTATCCGGGCATGACGCCGAGCGATGTGGTGGTGCGCCGCTTCCGCAAGCAGAGCAACGACGTGCAGTATATCCTCAACTTCCTCAACACCGCCCGCGAAGGCAACGCCTACCGCTTCACCTCCAATGTGAAGGCCGTGGCCAAGGGTGGCGACTACCTGTTTGTGGCCGGCAGCGTGGGCCACTATCTGCCTATCTACCGCGAGGGCGGCTGGGGCGACATCAACATCAAGCCCGACCAGTATCTCAACAACTTCACGGTAGGCTACATGGTGGACATCTACGGCAACCGTCTGGCCGTAGCCACGGGATATGAGCATACGTTCACAAACGTGACCGACAGCCACGAACCCGCCATCAATCCCCAGCCCGACGAAGTGACCGGCATATCGGCGGCCAATGCCCGCCGATATGTGCGGATCAGCAACGTGAGGGTCAACGCCGCCGGCGTGGCCAACCGTGGCGAATGGACCATCACCGAACTGTCGTCGGGCCAGACCCACCCGCTGATGGTGGGCATGCTGGGCGCGATGAAAGTGACCGGCACCGACGCCGACGGCAATGAGATCGAAGAACAGCTTCAGGATGGCGAAACGTACAACCTGACGGGCTTCGTGATGCTCGGCGAGAAGCGCATCCTGCCCTCCGATCCGGAGGATGCCGAGGGCAAGCCGCTGGTGGAATCGACAGTGGAATTCTGGCCGATGAGCGCCGTGCGCGTGACCCGTTCGGCTCGCGTGTCCGCTTCGATGACCAACCTTACAGAGCCCGAGGAAACCGATGAGAACGGCGAGATCCGCGCCACGTTCAACGGCATGACCGAGGTGACTCTCTCCACTAAGGGCCACAACACCACGATCTACTACCGCCTCGAAAGCGAGGAGGCCGACGAGAGCAAAGCTACATGGTATACGTACCAGCGTCCGTTCATCGTCACCGCCCAGGAGCGGATCCATGCCAAGTCGCAGGCCGAGGGAATGGCCGAGAGCGATCACACTATCCTGACGCTCACTCCCGCAGCGATGAGCGGCGAAGTGGAGTTCAAAGTCAACGCCGAGCCGGGCCAGACCACAGTGACTATCACTGCCGCCGCCGGGTCGGAGATATGGTACTCGACCGACAACGCCGCCTGCGACAAGCGCTACACCGCCGGCCAGACGCTGACATTCGAGGAGGAAACGATGCTCTATGCGTGTGCCAAGGCTCCGGGAATGGGCCGCGGCCCTGTGAGCCGCATGCTGGTGATGGTGAAGGATGCCGTGCCGTCCGACATCGAAGCGACCGGCAACAGCCTTCAGTTCAGCCAGGAAGTTACCGAGGAGGGCTATGTGGAAGTGACCATCTCGGCCGCATCGCCTGTGGCCGGCGGCACGA
>JAIDKJ010000114.1 GCA_029051835.1 Paramuribaculum sp.
GTCCACCGTCTGCTCGAACGATACCTCCAGGGCGGACGATCGGTCAACGTCCAGAAGCTCGAAGAGCAGTGCAAGCACTCCTCCGAGATGGAACAGCTCGCCGCGAGCGCCGAACGCTCGTCGATCAAATACAAGCAGGTCGAATACATGGGCGACCACATGGGCGAAGTCTACTCCGGAGTGATCTCCGGCGTGACCGAATGGGGACTCTACGTGGAGCTTGACGACAATATGTGCGAAGGCCTCGTGCCCGTGCGCGAGCTCGCCGACGACTACTACGACTTCGACGAGAAAAACTACTGCCTCGTAGGGCGGCGCAACAACGTGCGCTACCGCCTGGGCGACAACGTGCGCGTTCAGGTGGCCCGCGCGAGCCTCGAGAAGCGGCAGCTCGACTTCGTGCTCATCGACGACCGCGGACGCCGTCCCGGCGAGGACACCCTCGGCAAGAACGTCGGCGCACGCGAAGCCCTCGCCTCATCATCATCGCCGGCGCGCGGCAAAGGCAAAGGCGCACAGCGCAAAAACGACCGCCGCAACCGCTCACGCAACCGCCGATGAATCTCACCGTCAGCGTAGAACGCATGCGCCTCTTTGCCCGCCACGGAGTGAGCGGGCAGGAGCGGCGCACAGGCAACATCTTTGAAGTGACCCTCTCCGTCAGCTGCCCCGGAGCCATCGCAGGCGCCGCGGCCGACGATCTCGCGCTCACCATCAGCTACGCCGACCTCACCGAGCTGATACGCAGCGAGATGTCCGTACCGTCGCAGCTGATAGAGCACGTAGCGTGGCGCATCATCGGCCGCATCAAGTCCGATTTCCCCGCCGTGGAGTCGGGCCGGATCACCATAAGCAAGCTCACCCCTCCCTGCGGCGCCGAGATGGCCGCCGCAAGCGTCACCATCGACTGGCCCTGACTCTACCGCCATCGGCATCATGGCGGCTATTAGGGATCGCATGCTACAATGCGATTACAAAAATAGAACCATTGTCGCATCTGTTTTTCATTTGTAGTATTTTTGCGCAGCAAACTATTACAGGTATCTACAGGGAAATACAGGATTATGACCAACAGAGCATTACGACTTATAACGTTTTTATCTATCGCCATAACTTGTTTTGACGGCATCTCGGCACAAAGCAACACCGATGAAACCAGCAAAACGATAAGTCAGCAATACAACCTATCATTGAGTGCCGAAAGCCGCTCAATTATGTGTATTAAATACGGCCTCAAAAATGACTTATCACATCAAAAATATTTCGAAGAACTGTCCACTGCAGAAATTTGGCAGGGAGGTCTCACTGACGTATATGACTACAATAAAAACACAGGATTCAGTCAGGTATATATATCAATAGATTACAGCAACTGCCTTTCCAAGGAACTTTACGAAAACGGACAGCTATCACTCGATTTTGCCAAGATATACACCGGCAAAATATTCGACGGCGGATATAACATAACCAAGCAAGGCGACGGACAGAGATTGACGCGACTTTACGGAGTCGTAGCTCTCAGCCCGGGAGCAAGGCTATGTATCAAACCGGCATCCGGTCGCATTAAATCTGTAACATTTGCAAATGCTTTTGCCTATAGCAACAAAAAAGGCAACTGGGGAGTTATCGCAAATCAAACATTTGACGAATACAATGAAGATCCGGACTATAAATACTGGACAAAAAATCATGTCGCAAAAAACCTGAAACCAATCTACAGTTTTGATAATCCGACAGAACGTACTGACATAAAGTCATCATATGCCAACCGAGGCAAAAATATAGTCACTACATATCAAGCCTATAAACAAACATATACGCACACATATAATAAACAATACTCTGAAACGACCTTCACGCCTGTTGATCCGTCGGGCGACATGGGCAAGGAGTTTTATCTTGAGGTAAACAAAAATGGTTGCATAGGCTATGACGGCACAAAGCTTATTGACATCGTTAACTGCGACGATGATGCCTTCAGATTCTCAAGCATAGTAATAGAAGTAGAGCGAGATTATCCCACCGGAGCACCTACAATCGGAATACATTCATCGGAATATAAAAAAGCGGATGACAACCATTGGCTTATATGGGGCTCAAGCCCATCCATCACATTCAATGAAGAATATGGCACATTCGATGACCTGGCTATATGGTATTACTTTGACGATAACGGCCAATACAACTGGTCAGCCGTCGACATGGCATCCCAATCAAAGGCTACCAAATACAACCCCACATCCACAGTGTCACTCCCATCCAGCACAAAAAAAATATGGGCCTACAGTGAAAAAATGAAGGTAACAACCGACGCCAATGGTAATAAAGAGTATACCGGCACAGGAGAATATAGTCCGGTCAGCTCAGTAACGACCGAGCACCTTGCTAAAAGCTCTGTATCAGATCCTTCGGCATTAGGCAGTAAAGAAGATGGCGAAATAATCACCTTCAACATAATGGCCAACATGATAAAGACCACCAAAGTCGGTGATAAATATGTGGCATTCCTACGAAATGTCAGCAAAAACTCGGGAGGAGAAACGTTTAAGCTTGTGTCGGATGTTCCATTTCCTGAAAACTGGATGCCGCAAAAATTATCTGACGATGACCAGTACTGGGATCAGATCCTCACATCCGGAAGAGGTTATACCGCAAACAACAACTTCCCGGAATGGAACATCACCGGAATACTCCACAAAGACATCTCCGGCCATTATATCAGCATCAACGATGAGATCTGGGATTTCACGCCGGCACTGCCGGAAGGCCGATTACCAGCCAGCATCAAGGTCACCAGAAGTAATCCCAATGACAAACCTGGAGCAACACCCCTATGGTGGTATGTACACAACCCCTCAGGACGAAATGGTCCTGTTTCAATCTATCCCGACGACTGGTACCCAAACGCGCCGGGCGACTGCTCCGACCTGACCAAGGTGCAGCTCTATGCCGAGCAGCGAGTGCTGGATCTCGGCAACTACGACCTCGTGACCAAACGGCTGAAAAACACGGTCAACACCAATAAAGTGCTGCTCACCGTGGACTGCGATGCGATAGCCGACTACTGGGAGGACACGTCGAAGAGCTTCGACGAATATATGACCGAGTATAAAGGCGGACGCTTCGCCCTGCGCGGCATAGTCGACGCCCCTATAGGCGGCAATAGCATTTTCAATCGCATCATCTACCCCCGGTCGATAGAGATATACCCCAAAGGGATGCCGAAAGTGAAGAACTTCACCGGATCGGCATTCGACATCGTGACAGACGACACCAAGACGCCGACCACCGGCGTGAAAGCCTACAAGTTTCTACGCCTCCGACCCGTCACCGAGTCCGATCCGATAACTCTCAACCTCGACCCGTCGGCCCAGTGGACCATACCGGCCGTTGACTACATCATCAGAACCTTGCGCGACGGCGAATGGATCACACTCGACACCATAGCGGGCGGCACGCCGTTCAATATCGACTCCGACGCCTACTTCGACGCCAAAGGAGTGGCTCATCTGAGCTTCACCCCGATCATCGACGACCTGACCGCCGACTCGCTGACCGTGGAGGTGCGCAACATACTCCACGCCCTCAAGACCATCAGCGGCGCCAAAGCCTTCAAGGAGCAATTTGCCGAGGGCGCGATAGCCCGCGAGGCCTACACTGATCTGAAAGGCCGCTTTGTAGTGGCGCGCAAACACCGCGGCACCCTCTCCACAGCGATGGCAGCAGCACGATCGGCAGCCCGGAGCCGAAGCATGACCCGCGAGGCTGAGGAAACCACCTGGCTCTATCTGCGCGACCTGTCGGACACCGACAGCGACGAATACTTCATGATCCACGGCGACAACCTCGACGAATTCAACGAGGGCGACATATTCACGCAGCTGACCATCCTGCCCGAACGCTTTGACGGCAACGTGGTGGCCGACATCAACGGACTCGAAACACTCGCCCTGCGCGAAACCGACGCCGAGCAGAAGCCCGTCACCATGCCCAAGGAGGAGCTGGCATCGCTCACCGTGGCCCACCGCATGGATCTGTGCGCCCACGAAGGCCACACCCACTACGCGCAGGCTACCCGGATGCCCGAAAAACTGCAGCGCTACGACCTGCTGAGCCTGATGAACGTCGGAGTCAGAGTCGACGCCGAGAGCGGCGAATACTTCGCCCAGCTCGCCGAAGACCTTCCGATAGGGTTCCATATCATGGGTGGCAACAATGACATGATAGCCGAGATACTCGCCGACAAGCGTGGCGCCCGGCTCAATCTCCACGGAATCGTCATCACCGGATCCGACGGCCGCTGGATACTCGAACTCGAACGGGCCGAGCAGGCCTCCGCGCTGAAGCCCACCGTCATCAGCATGACATCGGGGGGCGACGATGCCGACGGACTCTTCGCCACCTATGCCACCGCAGGCATCACGACCGACGAGGAGGGTGTCGACGTGTACTACCGCCGTGAAGCGGGCGACTACATGCTATATGTCCCCGGGACGCCGATCGAACTCGACGAATCGGTCATGATAGAGTCATACTCCTGCCGTCCGGGCATATCCGAAAGCCCCTCGACAGTGCGCCGCTTTGTCAAGACCTCCATTCCGGTGCGCTCGGTGGCGGATCTTGTGGGCACCACAGCCTCCGACCGCAAGCACCACGTGATGTGTCAGATGGTCATAGCCGAAGTGCTCGACAACGTAATGATGGCCGCTGACGCCGCCGGCCGATGGATCACGCTATGGAATCCCGAGGGATGGGGCGACGCCTACACCCGCGGCGACAACATACGCGACTTTGTGGTCGACTGCCCCACCGACCGGACGCGCTTCTACACCATCGACCCCGACTACATGCCGATAAAAGTGACCGATCCGGAGGCTGAGCGGCTGAGAGTGCCCCGCGCTACCGTCAGGGAGCTGATATCCGACTCCGACGTGGGAATGCTCGTGGCCATGCAGGGCGGCGAAATCTCCACCGATCCCCAGGGCTACACCGTAAGACCCGAGGCCAACCATTCGATCGTCTACAATCTCAATCCCGCTCCGCTCGGGCTTCTCGACTGGATGGCCGCCCCCGAAGGCGAGGTGTTCGTCATCACATCCTATGTCATGACAGGCCCCGACGGCTCCACAGAGCTGTGGCCTATACGCCTCGACGCCGTGCGCCACACCTACGACCCTGAGATCATAACCGATGAACCGGTGTTTGTCGGCGAAACCACCTTCACCGTCGAGAGCGAGCTGGGAGCCTACGTGTGGTGGTCGATCGACGGCGGAGCCACATGGGAGGAATATCCCGACGCTCCCGTGACCATCGACCGCACCTGCACCGTGAGCGTCTACGCACAGCTCCCCGGCCTCTCCGACTCGCAGACAGTCAGCCGCGACTTCACCCGCGAATATGTGAGCGGCGACGTCGAGATACAGGCAGCCGCCCTCGGCAACGGCTATGTCGATGTGGAGATAGTGCCGATGCCCGGCCAGACTGTAGAGGATGCCTACCGCATCTACTGCACCACCGACGGCTCGGAGCCGCAGGTCAAGGCCGCCCACCGCTACAACGGATCGCTCCGCCTCCGCTCCACAGCCATCGTCAAGGCGCTGATGGTGGAGGAGGGCAAACGCCCCGGAGCTGTCAACGCCTGCGAGGTAATAGTGCCGCAGGCTGTCAGCGGCCTCACCAAGATCCACTTCAAGGAGGGCGACGGCATCACGGCCGTGATCATCACCCCGTTCTACATCATCCCGGAGGGATCCTACTCCATCTACTACACCACCGACGGCTCGGAGCCTAAGGTCGACCCGGCGATGCTCTACGACGGCTCGGCGCTGATGTTGAGCGAACCGTGCACCGTCAAGGCTCTGCTGCTTCAGGACGGCATGTTGCCCGGCGAAGTCATATCGCAGACCATACGCATCGTCAGCGGCATAGCGGCGCCCGACAGCGACCCCGCCAAGCAAGTGACATGCAACCCCGACGGCACAGTCAGCGCCCCTGAAGGATCGCGGCTCTACGACACCGCCGGACGCCAGCTCGACATCAAGGCCACGCTCCGCAAGGGAGTGTATATCGTGGTGACTCCCGACGGCAAGGCGGTGAAGATACTCGTCAGATAACCACCGGCGGCTCCGGCAATCAAACCGGCCGGCGACAAAACAAAGACCTCGAGGGTGGTGTTTCAAATATATCGAAACACCACCCTCGATCTATGAAACAGATAATATTGCTACGCCACGGCGAGAGCCGATGGAATCTCGAAAACCGCTTTACAGGCTGGACCGATGTGGATCTGACCGAACGCGGCCGCGAAGAGGCCCGCGAGGCGGGTCGCGCCGTACAGACCGCCGCATACCTCTGACAGGGAAAACGCCCCCGAAATCATACCACTACAAAAGCGACACCGGGCCGCAAGGGGCGCGATGTCGCTTTTTTTTTCGTATCAAGACGAGGCGGATCAGTCGACGCCCAGATCGGCCTTGATCTGCTGTATCTTGGCTTGGGCAGCGGCTATAGCCTTGTCGTAGTCGTCGGCCGATGCCATCTCGCCGTGCACCTCCACGTAGAATTTGATCTTAGGCTCCGTGCCCGAGGGACGGACGGAGATCTTCGTATGGTCGGCGGTGAAATACTGGAGCACGTTGCTCGTCACAGGCATGTCGATCTTCACCGATGTGCCGTCGAGCGGATGAGTTTCGGTAAGCGACTCGTAGTCCTTGATGACGCTCACGGGGCTTCCGCCGATCTGCTTGGGCGGGTTGACGCGCAGCTGCTTCATGATCTCCTGTATCTCCTCGGCGCCCTTCTTGCCCTGACGCACGAGCGATATGCCGGCCTCGCTCGAGAAGCCGTATTTCATGTAGATATCCTGGAGCATCTGCAGGAAGTTCATGCCCTTGTCCTTGGCCCATGCTGCGGCCTCGGCCATGAGCGAAACGGCCGAAACGGCATCCTTGTCGCGCACGAAATCCTCGGCGAGGAAACCGTAGCTCTCCTCACCGCCGCCGAGATAGCGGGCCACGCCCTCATTGTCGCGGATCACGGCTGCGATCCATTTGAAGCCGGTGTAGCAGTCATACATGCGTATGCCGTTCTTCTCGGCTATCGACTTGATGGTTTCGGTGGTGACGATGGTCTTGACGATATACTCGTTGCCCTTGAGCATACCCAGCTCGGCATTGCGGGTCATGATGTAGTTGAGCAGTATCATGACTATCTGGTTGCCGTTGAGCAGCACATATTCACCCTTATGGTCGCGGATCACGGCTCCGATACGGTCGGCATCGGGGTCGGAAGCCATCACCAGATCGGCGCCTACCTCCTTGGCTTTAGCTATGGCCATAGCCATTGCGGAGGGCACTTCGGGGTTGGGCGACACTACGGTGGGGAAATTGCCGTCGGTGACATCCTGCTCCGGCACATGGATTATGTCGGTGAAGCCGTAGCGTGCCAGCGATTCGGGGATAAGGCTTACGCCGGTGCCGTGGATCGGTGTGTAGACGATCTTCATGTCGTGGTGGCGCTTCACGGCGTCGGGGCTGAGCTGCAGACCCTTTATTGCCGTGAGGAAAGCCTCGTCGACCTCCTTGCCTATGATCTCGATCTTCGACTTGTCGCCCTCGAAACGGATATTCTCCACTCCCTTGATGCGGTTTACGTGGTCGATGATGTTAACGTCGTGGGGTGCGATGATCTGCGCTCCGTCCTCCCAGTAGGCCTTGTAGCCGTTATATTC
>JAIDKJ010000115.1 GCA_029051835.1 Paramuribaculum sp.
GGGATCATACATCACGTCGTTTGATCTTCAATAAATCCTTATGAGCGACATAATCAGACTTTTGCCCGATTCGGTAGCCAATCAGATTGCTGCAGGAGAAGTGATACAGCGCCCTGCGTCAGTTGTCAAAGAGCTTGTGGAGAACGCAGTTGACGCCGGAGCCACATCCATACAGATCATCATACGCGATGCCGGACGTACACTCATACAGGTGGTCGACAACGGATGCGGCATGACCGACACCGACGCACGCATGGCTTTCGAACGCCACGCCACGTCAAAAATCGCGGCCGCCGCCGATCTTTTCAGCCTGTCGACCATGGGCTTCCGTGGAGAGGCACTGGCCTCGATAGCCGCTGTGGCACAGGTGGACCTGCGCACCATGCGACATGACGCACAGATCGGAACACGTCTGATTATAAACGGGTCTGTCGTTGAGAGTCAGGAGCCGGAAGCATCGGCACCCGGCAGCAACATGATGGTCAAGAACCTGTTTTTCAACGTTCCCGCACGCCGTAAGTTTCTCAAAAAGGACTCCGTAGAGCTTGCCAACATCATGCGGGAATTCGAGCGTCTGGCTCTTGTCAACCCCGAAGTGGAATTCACTCTGGTCAACAACGACAGCGTGATGCATCAGCTTCTAAAGGGATCGCTGAAGCAACGCATTGTGGATCTGTTCGGCAAAAGCCTTGAGAAACAGATCATACCCATACACACCGAAACATCCATTGTGAAAATAAGCGGTTTTATCGGCCTCCCGTCAAGCGGCCGACGCCGCAACGCGCTGCAATACTTCTTCGTCAACGGACGCAATATGCGCCACCCCTATTTCCACAAAGCCGCCATGAGCTGCTACGAGCCGCTGATCGCTCCCGACGTGCAGCCCAACTACTTTATAAATTTCGAAGTGGATTCGTCGACGATCGATGTCAACATCCATCCGACCAAAAACGAAATCAAATTTGAGGACGAGCAGGCAATATAGCAGATACTTGTAGCAGCCATAAAGG
>JAIDKJ010000116.1 GCA_029051835.1 Paramuribaculum sp.
AATCCAGCATAAAAGGCGTACCCGCACAGACGCAGCTCGGCATCATGGGCGGCGCCTACCGCAACTGGGGCGGCTACGCGAAAATAGTCTTTAAGCTTCCCGGGGGAGATCCGACATTTTACGACATATACAATAACTATAACTATAAGGAATCATTTGGATATTCACCCACAGTAACCGTCGGTGCCATTAAGCGTCTCTCGAAGAATTTCAACATATTGTTCGGTGGAGGCATAGCCTTCAACTATGGTGTCGATGGCTATGAACGGGAGTATGATGACAATGCGTACTATGACGCGCGTGATCAATACTATAATAAACTTGACGCCTGGTATAATTCCGGATCTATCGGACCAGCGCCACAGGAGCCTGATTGGCAAGACTTCCGGCTCGACAAGCCTGTCTGGGAACCACAATGGACTGAAACATATCTTACCGGAGCTGTCGAATTAGGTGGAATGTACCATATCGGGAAATTCAACGTCACAGCCGGCATCACGTATATTCTCCCCTCCTTTACATCATACACCCATAACGACGGCAATCTTTCCGGATGGCTCGGCATAGGTCTTCATTTCTGAATATGTCACTCAGTCTACAGCACCTTCTACTCGCAGCGGCCATGGCTGTCCCCTTCGGAGCCATGGCCGCCGACGTAGTGACCGTCACAGCCCGTGCGGCCTACTACGCGCCCCTCACCATGACCCCGTTTCAGGCACGGCAGGAAGCCATACAGCGCGCACAGCTCGACGCCATCAGCCGGCGCTTCGGATCGTCGCTCTCGCAGACATCCATCTCAATGCAGGCCGAAGGCATCAACGCCCGCGACGACTTCTACGCCATAGGGCAGAGCGACGTCAAGGGAGAGTGGGTGGAAACCATCGGCGACACCATCTGGAAAGTCACCCCCGGCGACCACGAAACACTCTATGAGGTGACGCTCAAGGGACGCATCAGGGAGATACCCTCCAACCGCATCGACGTCGACTCGCGGATACTCTTCAACGGCACCGACCGCGACCACAACCGCCTGCGCGGAGGCAGCTTCAACCGTGGCGACTACATGTATATCTATTTCACGGCTCCGGTCGACGGCTATCTGGCCATCTATCTCGGCGACGACGATCCGGCCATGACCATGCAGTGTCTGCTCCCCTACGACGGATCGGGACAAGGATCTTTCAGAGTGGAAGCCGGCAAGGAATACAAGCTCTTTTCGCGCGACGACGCGCCGGCCGAGCTTCGTCCCTACGTCCGCCGCATAAAGATGAACTGCCGCAAATCGGTCGACATCAACCAGATCTACGTCATCTTCTCGCCCCGCCCGTTCACCAAGGCCGCCGACTCGCGCAGCCGGCGCGGAGAGGGGGCGCGCATGGCCGACGGCACCGAGGTCGACCTTATGCCGCGCGAGGCCGACTTCGCCTCATTCCAGCGATGGCTCGGCAAGGCACGGCGCAACGATCCCGACATGCAGGTGATCAAGACCGTCGTCACAGTCAGCGCTCCCTGACGAAAATAATTGTCGGCAATGTGGGTCGGTTTCCGCGAAAAGTATTATATTTGTGGCGAAACCAATAAAAAATTATGGACGAAGAACTGAAAAAAAAGCTCTCCAAGGACACCGACGGCCTGCTTACCTACGAATATATAGCCAACCATATCGGCGAATGCGACGATATCATCGGTCAGCTCGTCGACAATATGATCAGCGTTGACCCCAACGGCCAGTTCACCGTAAGCGCCGCACGCTACCTCGCCGCTATCGGCCGCGAGAAATATGCGCCACAGATAGAGGCGCTCATTGCCGCCGCCATCGACAAAGACCGCGAGCGCCGCTACATAGGCGATCTGCTCCAGAGCATCTGGGGCGAAGACTACGCCGCGCGCGCCGCCGAGCTTTCGGCGACCGACAATAACTTCCGTCGCATCTACAAGCGGCTATTCCCCGCATCAGCCATTTAATCTATCCACAAAAAGTTCACCAATGATGCGGAAGCGATTCTTGCCCTCTCTTCTCGTTGCCGCCGCCATGGCCACAGCCTCACTGTGCGGAGCGACGGACATCCCTCATATCCAAAATTCAATTACAATGACCACTGCTGACAACAACATCACACAGAAACACGCCGACGACGTGATCGTCGACATCCATACCACTATGGGCGACATACGTGTGCGCCTCTACGGCGACACGCCCCAGCATCAGGCCAACTTCGTCAAACTCGTCAACGAGGGATTCTACGACGGAGTGCTCTTCCACCGCGTCATCAACGACTTCATGGTGCAGACCGGCGACCCCGACTCCAAGGAAGCACCCAAGGGAGCCATGCTCGGATCGGGCGACCCCGACTATCAGCTCGACGCCGAATTTGTCTATCCGCGCTATTTCCACAAGCGTGGAGCGCTCGCAGCAGCCCGGCAGGGCGATCAGGTCAACCCTGAGAAAAAGTCAAGCGGATCGCAGTTCTATATCGTCACCGGCAAGACCTACAACGACGCCCAGCTCGACCAGATGGACCGCCAGCGCGCCATGATGCAGCAGAAAGCCATATTCGACCGCCTCGTAGGCGAACAGCGCGACACCATCATGGCGCTCCGCCGCGCACGCGATCAGGCCGGACTCCAGGCCCTGCAGGATAAACTCATAGAGCAGACCGAGGCCGAAGCCGCCACGCTCGCGCCCGACACACTCACAGCGCAGCAGCGCGAAGCCTACCGCACCGTAGGAGGCACACCGCATCTCGACGGCGCCTACACCGTATTCGGCGAAGTCGTCAGCGGCATGGAGGTCGTCGACCGCATACAGAAAGCCGAAACCGACGCCAACGACCGTCCCGTCGACGACATCCGCATCACATCAATGCAGATCGTCGATCCCCAGCGCTGATGATCCATACCTCGTCAGCCACACTCCCCAACGGTCTGAGGATCGTACATCATGCCGACAGCTACACACCGATGGTGGCTGTCGACCTGCTCTACAGCGTCGGATCGCGCGACGAAGACCCCGAACATACCGGCATAGCCCACCTGCTCGAACACATGATGTTCGGCGGGTCGGCCAACGCCCCCGACTTCGACCGCCACACCGAACGCGCATGCGGATGGAACAACGCATGGACCAGCAACGACTTCACAAGCTTCTACTCCGTAGTGCCGGCCGACAATATCGAAACCATATTCTGGCTCGAAAGCGACCGGATGCTCTCACCGCTGTTCACTCCCGAAACATTCGACGTGCAGCGCCACGTAGTCATCGAGGAATTCAAACAGACATGCCTCAACAGGCCATACGCCACACTCGGCCACAGCCTGCGCAGCCTCCTCTATAAAGTCCACCCCTACCGCTGGCCCACAATCGGACTCACACCCGACCATATCGCCTCCCTGACGCTCGACCGCGTCAGAGAATTCTTCCACGCCAACTACACCCCCGATCGCGCAGTGCTCGCCGTAGCCGGCAACATTGCCTTCGAACGCGTCGTGGAGCTCGCCGAAAAATGGTTCGGAACCATACCGCGTGGCAACTCTCCACGACGGCAGCTGACCCCTGAGCCGCTCCCCACAGAGCCGCGCCGGCTTATAGTCGACGGCGCCAACGAACCGCAGACATCCATCACCATAGCCTACCCGATGATGGCGCACGGATGCGAAGGCTACGAAGCCGCCGACATAATCACCGACATACTCGCCGCCGGACGCGCATCGCGATTCCACCAGACTCTCATAGCGCAGGGCAACGTATTCACCGAAGCCGACGCATCAATCCTCGGAAGCGACCAGCCCGGCTACATCATGTTCAACGGCCTCATAGCCCCGGGCATCGACAACCCTGAGCAACAAGCCGAGGAAACACTCCTGCAACAGATACGACACCTTACCGACCACGGAATAACCCCACACGAACTGCAGCGCGCCGTCAACCGCTTCGAAAGCCGCTTCAGATACTCCAAAGCAGGCATCCTCGCCAAAGCGCAAGCCATCGCCAAAGCCACCATGCAAGGCTACGCCCTCAACCCCGTCACCTCTCACCCCCTCACAGCC
>JAIDKJ010000117.1 GCA_029051835.1 Paramuribaculum sp.
AGGTGGAATATGAGGTGGTGCGCGACCGTTTCGACAATTGCATCACCGTCTGCAATATGGAGAACTTCGACCCGCTCGGCATCCACACCGGCGAATCCATCGTCGTAGCCCCCTCGCAGACGCTCACCAATGAAGACTACCACTACCTGCGTCAGCTCGCCATCAAGATCATACGCCACATAGGCATCGTCGGCGAATGCAACGTGCAGTATGCCTTCGACCCCGCATCGATGGACTACCGCGTCATCGAGGTCAACGCCCGTCTGAGCCGCTCGTCGGCCCTCGCATCGAAAGCCACAGGCTATCCGCTGGCATTCGTGGCCGCCAAACTCGGACTCGGCTACGGACTCTTCGACCTTAAAAACTCCGTCACGAAGGAAACATCAGCATTCTTCGAACCGGCGCTCGACTATATCGTCTGCAAGATACCGCGCTGGGACCTCGGCAAATTCCACGGCGTGCGCCGCGAGATAGGATCGTCAATGAAATCCGTCGGCGAAGTGATGGCCATCGGCCGCACATTCGAGGAAGCCATACAGAAAGGCCTCCGCATGATCGGACAGGGCATGCACGGATTCACCGGCAACCGCGAGCTGTCGATAGCCGACATCGACCACGCACTCGCCGAGCCTACCGACAAACGCATCTTCGTCATAGCCCAGGCCATGATGAAAGGCTACAGCGTAGAACGCATCCACGAGCTCACAAAGATCGACCGCTGGTTCCTACACCGTCTGGCCAACATCGTCAGCACATCCGACGAACTGAGCCTCTGCGACAAGCTTGAGAGCCTCCCCGAGCCGCTTCTCCGTCAGGCCAAGCAGCAGGGATTCTCCGACTTCCAGATAGCCCGCTGTGTACTCAAGGACGGCATGGCCGATCCCGAAAACAACATACTTCAGGTGAGAGAGCTGCGCAAACGCCTCGGCATCACGCCCGTCGTAAAACAGATCGACACTCTCGCCGCAGAATACCCCGCAAGCACCAACTATCTCTACCTTACATATAACGGCACCGAAAACGACGTCAACTACCTCCACGACCACCGTTCGATCGTAGTCCTCGGATCGGGAGCCTACCGCATCGGAAGCTCGGTTGAGTTCGACTGGTGTTCGGTCAATGCCCTCCTCACAGTCAAGAAAGAGGGCTGGCGCTCGGTGATGATCAACTACAACCCCGAAACCGTGTCGACCGACTACGACCTCTGCGACCGGCTCTACTTCGACGAGCTTACATTCGAGCGCGTCATGGACATACTCGACCTCGAACAGCCCCACGGAGTCATCCTGTCGGTGGGCGGACAGATCCCCAACAATCTGGCCACACGACTCGACGACCAGCACGTCAACATACTCGGCACATCGGCCCGGAGCATCGACAACGCCGAGGACCGCAACAAGTTCTCCGCCATGCTCGACCGCATCGGAGTCGACCAGCCGCGCTGGCGCGAGCTGACAAGCTTCGAGGACATCTACCAGTTTATCGACGAGGTGGGCTATCCGGTGCTCGTGCGTCCGAGCTACGTGCTTTCGGGAGCCGCCATGAACGTCTGCTCCAACTCCGACGAGCTTGAACGCTTCCTCCGGCTGGCTGCCAACGTTTCGAAAAAACACCCCGTGGTGGTCAGCGAATTTATACAGAACGCCAAGGAGATCGAGATGGACGCCGTGGCACAGAACGGCGAAATCAAGATCTACGCCATATCCGAGCACATCGAATATGCCGGCGTACACTCCGGCGACGCCACCATCCAGTTCCCGCCGCAGAAACTCTACGTCGAAACGATCCGACGCCTCAAGAAAGTGGCATCGGCCATAGCCAAAGCCCTCGACATCTCCGGACCGTTCAACATCCAGTTCCTCGCCAAGAACAACGATATCAAGGTCATCGAGTGCAATCTGCGCGCATCGCGCAGCTTCCCCTTCGTGTCGAAAGTGTTGAAGCTCAACTTTATCGACATAGCCACCAAGGTGATGCTCGGCATTCCCGTCGAAAAGCCCTCCAAGAGCGCGTTCGACCTCGACTACGTGGGCATCAAGGCCTCGCAGTTCAGCTTCTCGCGTCTGCAGGGAGCCGACCCGGTGCTCGGAGTCGACATGTCGTCGACCGGCGAAGTAGGCTGTCTGGGCGACGACTCGTCCGACGCACTGCTCAAAGCCATGCTCTCCGTCGGCAACCGCATCCCCTCCAAAGGCATACTCCTCTCCACCGGAGGACCCAAGCAGAAAGCCGCAATGCTCGACGCAGCCCACAAGCTCAACAACAAGGGCTATAAGATCTACGCCACAGGAGGCACACACGCATTCCTCAACGACAACGGCATACCCGCCGTCAAGGTCTACTGGCCCAGCCAGGCCGACATGCAGCCGCAGGCACTCGAACTGCTCCACAACCATGAGATAGATCTCGTGGTCAACATCCCCAAGAACCTCACACCCACGGAGCTGGGCAACGGACACACGATACGCCGCGCGGCTATCGACCTCAACATACCGCTGCTCACCAACGCACGTCTGGCATCGGCATTCATCGACGCCTTCACATCGATGACGCTCGACCAGATCGAGATCAAGTCGTGGGACGAGTATAAATGACAACTCTATGACTCTCGGCCAAAGCATAGCCGACGCACGAAAGCGCCTGGTGCCTCACTATTCCGAAGGTGAGGCCCGGGCGCTCGTCAGAGAGATACTGTTCAGAATCAAGGGGTGGACCCCTGTCGACATAGCCGTCAAGACCGATGAGCCGCTTAGCGGATTCATACAGTCGAAGATCAGCGACGCAGTCGACCGTCTGCTTCTCGACGAACCCGTGCAGTACATCTTCAGACGCGCATCGTTCTACGGACTCGACTTCACCGTCACGCCCGACGTGCTTATACCGCGCCCCGAAACGGCCGAACTCGTCGACATCATCGTTGACGACCTACGAGGCCTGACCGATCTGCGCGTGGCCGACCTCTGCACCGGATCGGGATGCATTGCCTGCGCGCTGGCTCGCAATCTTCCGTTCTCCAGAGTCACCGCGCTCGAACTGTCCGAACCGGCCATCGCCGTCGCACGCGACAACGCTTCGCAGCTCAAAGTCGACGTCGATGTGCGCCGGGCCGACGTGCTGGCGCTCACGCCCCCCGATGATCCTGTATTCGATGTCATAGTCAGCAATCCGCCATATATCGCCATGAGCGAACGTCCGTCGGTCGACGCCAACGTACTCCTCTACGAACCTCACTCTGCTCTGTTCGTGCCCGACAACGACCCGCTCCTCTTCTACGAAGCCATCGGACGCTATGCCCTGCGCGCGCTCATTCCCGGCCGGTCGCTCTACCTTGAGATCAATCCCCTCCACGCCGACGCCCTCCGCCACATGCTTGAATCGCAGGGATGGAACGAAATCGACCTGCGACGCGACACCTCCGGCAAGCTACGCTTTGCCATAGCCGTACGCCCGTCATGAACCGCCGTGCCATATCGCCGCGTCAGGCTCTCGAACGACTGCGCGAACTGTGCGGACGTTCCGAACACTGCACCGCAGAGATTACCCGAAAACTCTATACATGGGGCATAGGGAGCGACGACAGCGAAAAAATCATCCGCATCCTCAAGCGCGACCGATATATCGACGACCGGCGCTTCACCGGCGCCTTTGTCCGCGACAAATTCATCTTCAACCACTGGGGACGCCTTAAAATACGTGCCGCCCTCGCAGCCAAACGCATAGACCGCGACATGGCCGACAGCGTCATAGAAGCGGAGATCAGCCCCGAAGCCGACGCAGC
>JAIDKJ010000118.1 GCA_029051835.1 Paramuribaculum sp.
GTCCTATCTCATGGGTCATAAGCCGCTCCCCGCGATGGGCGGAGCTTCCGCTGCCCTCACCGCCCGAACAAGCCGCCAGGCCGATCATCAGCAGCCCCACTCCGCCTGCCAGAATTCTTTTCATAAAAATAGAGTAATTATAAGTTGATATTAGAATTTATACTGTTTTTCTCTATATTTCAGCACTATTAGTGAAATACAACGGGATCCCGTCTGTTTCCATAAGAAACTTCGCGGCCATTTTCTTCTGATACGCATTATGTCGCGGCACAGTAGGATTAAAAACGGCATACGCTTCAACCATCGTTGACGCCATGACATCAATTCCTGCATTCTGACACCTTTTGATGACATCATCGATAGTCTGTTTCAGTTGCATTGTGGCTTTTTCGTAATTGGCTTTAATAGCTTCATCGCTATTGTTGGCTGCATTAGACTTAAACTCCACAAATCCAATATAATTGTCGGATATAAACGCACAGTCGCATTTACTGCCTTTTCTGTACATCACACCGTCGATATGCCAAAGAAATAGGTCTTTATGGTCTGTATTGAGAACTCTGAATGTCTTGTCGCTACCAAGTCCGCGGGTATCTGTGACAAAAACCGAATGTCCGGCTTCGTCGTCATCATAGACGAAAATGACACCACGGGTGGTCCATTCAAAAAGTTCCGCAAGAAGTTCCGTATCACAAGTCACGGTCTGAAACTTCTGCATGTCGCCGAAAGCTTCCTTAAGCCTGAGCCTGTGTAGAGCAGTGCAATCCATATCACTTCCCGTGACGAAACCTCATTACAGACCGCTGTAATGAATCGAACTCCTCACTCAACTCCTCCGACACACCGTCGAGAGAATTGTAATCGATCATTCCCGTTTCAGCGTCCATAAGCGAACGGCAGTAAACGCCTCCGTTGATCTCTTTGCCCAAAGAATACACAGAGCAATCGATTGCATTGAGTCTGCATTCCTCCGGTATTACGTTGTCGACCGACTCTCTTATTCCATCACCATATTTATCGATAAGTTTTCCGGCGAAAAGAATGTTGTTCATGGCCGACAGCAGATACGGGCTATGAGTGGTCACAGTCAGTATGCGGTTGGAATCCTTCATATCCCTGACAATCTGCTTTATTAGCTCCACCTGTTTGGTGGGAAACAGATTGCATTCAGGCTCTTCGATCACGAACGAAGAGTATTCGCGATGGTTCAGGGCATAACGAAGCACAAGCAGCAGCGGCACAAGCGACTGTATGCCTGAAGAGGCTGCCGTCAGCGGTATCTCCTTTTTCTCCTGATCTATGACAATTGAATCTTCCGAATCCTCGTGTTTGAACTTCAGATTCAGCAATGGAATGTCAAACTGAGGATACTCAGATTTCGCGTTGTTGAGTTCGACCATGAACCACAACAGATTTTTGGGGATAGTGGAGCTTGCCAGCGCAAGAGCCGGCATAAGTTTCGTCAGCACGGAATATATGATGCGTTCGGCCGGAATATACAGCGAATTCTTTAGCATATCGACCAATGAATCGCTTTTACCTTCCGACAGTGCTTTCATAACCCTTTCCTCATGATATATCTTCTTGAAGCCCATTACACGCATTGCGACTTCATTTGCATCGGTAATTTCCCTGTCACCTATCTTCATGAGATATGAGAAGCCCTCCGGCTCAAACTCTATATGAAACCGTTGGTCATCCTCGGCCATATCGTAGGTAATACGATAATTATCCTCACGATAAATGTCGAGATTGTACTCTTTAAGTCTTGCCTCCCATACGGACACCCCACCTTTTATCAGCGTACATAGACTGAAATGATCGGTAAATATGGTAATCAGTTTGGCTATGGTACTTTTACCGATCGATTGCTCGCCTATAAACATATTTATGGCGCGCAACTCGACTGTAGCCTCACTGACCGGTCCAAAATTCTCTATATGCAGAGTTTTCAGTTTCATAATCACAAGCGGTTGATACCCCGCAAAGGTAAGAAAAAAATAAAGACTGACGCTATAATCCCCCCAGAATCTAAGGATAGGTACAACCGCAGAGGTACAACAACACGACGGCGTGCCTGCCCCGCTGATGGGGAGCGGCACGCCGTCGGGCGTAGTTTGTGGTCGGCAGCCTCCTCTTTGCAGAGGGAGGATGCTGTTTATTTCATATCTTCGATGGTTTCGGTGATATCGTCCTTCGATGCCACCACAAGGCGTTCATACTCCTTGAGGCCGGTACCGGCGGGGATGAGGTGTCCGCAGATCACGTTCTCCTTCATGCCCTCGAGGGTGTCGACCTTGCCGTTGATGGCAGCTTCGTTGAGCACCTTCGTGGTTTCCTGGAACGATGCGGCCGAGATGAAGCTCGAGGTCTGGAGAGCGGCGCGGGTGATACCCTGGAGTATCTGCTCCGAGGTAGCCGGAACGGCGTCGCGCACCACGATCAGCTTCAGGTCCTTCTGCTTCAGCGGCGAATTCTCGTCGCGGAGCTTGCGGGCCGTGATGATCTGACCCTTGCGCACATTGAGGCTGTCGCCCGGATCCACCACTACCTTCTTGCCCCAGATGCGGTCGTTCTCCTCCATGAAGGCGCGCTTGTCGACGATCTGCTGCTCCAGGAAGTTGGTGTCGCCCGGATCGAGGATGTTGACCTTGCGCATCATCTGGCGCACGATCACCTCGAAATGCTTGTCGTTGATCTTAACGCCCTGCATACGGTACACGTCCTGCACCTCGTTGACGATATATTCCTGCACGGCCGTCGGACCCATGATGTTGAGGATGTCGGAAGGCGTGATCGCGCCGTCGGAGAGCGGAGTACCCGCCTTGACGAAGTCATTCTCTTGCACGAGCAGCTGCTTCGACAGAGGCACATTGTATTTCTTCTCCTCGCCCAGACGCGAAGTGACGATGATCTCGCGGTTGCCTCGCTTCATCTTGCCGTAGGTCACCTCGCCGTCGATCTCGGCCACGATAGCCGGATTGGACGGGTTGCGGGCCTCGAACAGCTCGGTGACACGGGGCAGACCGCCCGTGATATCGCCGGCGTTGCCGGTGGCACGGGGTATCTTCACGAATATCTGGCCGGGCTTCAGCTCTGCACCGTCATCAAGCATCAGGTGAGCGCCCACAGGCAGCGAGTAGCTCTTGATGATGTTGCCCTTGGCGTCGACGATCTTGGCCTCGGCCACCTTGGTGCGGTCCTTCGACTCGATGATGATCTTCTCCTGCAGACCGGTCTGCTCGTCGCTCTCGGTGCGGTAGGTCACATTCTCGATAAGGTTCTCGTAGCGGACCATACCGCCTGCCTCGCTGACGATAACGGCGTTGAAGGGGTCCCATTCGCATATCACGTCGCCCTTCTTCACCTTGTCGCCGTTGCCGAAATAGAGTTTCGAACCGTAAGGTATGTTGGCGTTGGTGAGCATCATCTTCGTGTTCGGATCCATGATGCGCATTTCGGCCATACGTCCGATCACCACTTCCACCGGACGTCCGTTGGCGTCCTTCTCGTCGGTGGTCACGGTGCGCAGCTCATCGATCTCAAGCACACCCTCGTAGCGCGAGGTCACCGACGATACGGCAGCGATATTGCTTGCCACACCACCGACGTGGAATGTACGCAGAGTCAGCTGTGTACCCGGCTCGCCGATCGACTGGGCCGCGATGACGCCCACAGCCTCGCCCTTCTGAACGAGGCGGTTGGTAGCGAGGTTGCGGCCATAGCACTTGGCGCAGACACCCTTCTTCGATTCGCAGGTGAGCACCGAACGGATCTCCACCGATTCGATAGGCGACTCGTTGATGCGGTCGGCGGCCACGTCGTTGATCTCCTCGCCGGCAGCCACGATGAGCTCGCCGGTCTTCGGATCGACGATGTCGTGGACCGAAACACGGCCCAGAATACGCTCGCCGAGCGACACCACCACTTCGTCGTTTTTCTTGATCTCGGTGCAGACAAGGCCGCGGAGAGTGCCGCAGTCCTCCTCGTGGATGATCACGTCGTGAGCCACGTCCACCAGACGGCGGGTCAGATAACCGGCGTCGGCGGTCTTAAGAGCCGTGTCGGCAAGACCCTTACGGGCACCGTGGGTTGAGATGAAGTATTCGAGCACCGACAGACCCTCCTTAAAGTTGGCCAGAATCGGGTTCTCAATGATCTGACCGCCCTCGGCGCCGCTCTTCTGCGGCTTGGCCATAAGACCACGCATGCCTGAAAGCTGACGGATCTGGTCCTTCGAACCACGGGCTCCGGAGTCGAGCATCATGTAGACGGGGTTGAAGCCCTGCTGGTCGGCCGAGATCTGCTTCATCAGAGTGTCGGCGAGGCGGGCGTTGACATGCGTCCATATATCGATGATCTGGTTGTAGCGCTCGTTGTTGGTGATGAAGCCCATTGAGTAGTTGTTCATCACCTCCTGCACCTGCTGGTAGCCCTCGTTGACGTACTCCTCCTTCTCCTTCGGGATGATCACATCGCCGAGGTTGAACGACAGGCCGCCTCTGAAGGCCATATAGTAACCGAGGTTCTTGATATCGTCGAGGAACTGCGCCGAACGCGGGATACCGCACTTCTTGATCACCTTGCTGATGATCGTGCGCAGGCTCTTCTTCGAAAGAATCTCGTTGACATATCCTATCTCGCGGGGCACGAACTGATTGACAAGCACGCGGCCCACCGAGGTATTCTCAACGATATGCTGTATCGGGTTGCCCTCTTCGTCGATATCGTCCACAACCACCGAAACCGGAGCATGAAGCGTCACACGACCCTCGTTGTAGGCTATCTGAGCCTCCTCCGGGCCATAGAACTTCAGGCCTTCGCCCTTGTCGCCCTTGCGGAGCTTGGTGATATAGTACAGACCGAGCACCATGTCCTGCGAAGGCACGGTGATAGGCGCGCCGTTGGCGGGGTTGAGGATATTGTGGGAGCCGAGCATCAGCATCTGTGCCTCAAGCACGGCCTCGTTGCCAAGAGGCAGATGGACAGCCATCTGGTCGCCGTCGAAGTCGGCGTTGAACGCCGTACATGCCAGCGGGTGAAGCTGTATGGCCTTGCCCTCGATCATCTTGGGCTGGAAAGCCTGTATGCCAAGACGGTGAAGTGTCGGGGCACGGTTGAGAAGCACCGGATGACCCTTCATCACGTATTCGAGGATATCCCATACGACCGGCTCCTTGCGGTCAACGATCTTCTTGGCGCTCTTGACGGTCTTCACGATACCGCGCTCTATGAGCT
>JAIDKJ010000119.1 GCA_029051835.1 Paramuribaculum sp.
CCGACATCCGCGATCAATACTACAACATGCGCGAGAAAATCGAGCCGGTAATGCACATCGTCGATATTGCCGAACAGGCCATGAAACTCGCCGGAGTGACTCCGAAAGTAGTGCCTATCCGCGGAGGCACCGACGGCGCGCAGCTCTCGTTCAAGGGTCTGCCCTGCCCCAACATCTTTGCGGGAGGACTCAATTTCCATGGCAAATTCGAATTCGTTCCGGTGCGTTCCATGGAAAAAGCCTCGCAGGTGATCGTTGAGATAGCCCGCCTTGTGGGCGCCAAGCAGTGACCAATAAAACAACGAGCGCCTTGGAAAAGACACTCCTTGTAGTGACAGGGCCGACAGCCTCAGGCAAGTCGGCCCTGTCACTGCATCTTGCCAAAGAGCTGGCCACAGAGATCATATCAGCCGACTCGCGACAGCTTTACCGCGATATACCTATCGCCACTGCTGCGCCGTCGCCACAGATGCTTGCCGAAATACCCCACCATCTTGTAGGCACCCTCGCTCTTGACGACTACTATAGCGCGGCACGTTTCGAAGAGGATGCCCTCGCGCTACTCCCCGAAATATGGAAGAAGAGCGACGTGGCCATTGTGTGCGGCGGCTCAATGATGTACGTAGACGCATTGACCTACGGCATAGACTCCCTGCCCGACATTGATCCCGAAGTGCGACGTCAGGCCTACGCAATCATGGATGAGGGTGGAATAGAGGCCGTGGCCGAACAATTGCATCGGCTTGATCCCGACTATTGGGCTAAAGTGGACCGATCCAACCATAAACGCATGATTCACGCCATAGAGGTCAGTATGCAGGCCGGACGGCCATATTCATCGCTGCTTACCGGCCACAGGCGCAAGCGACCGTTCAGGATCATACGCACGGCTCTGTGTCTGGAACGCGATGAACTATTCGGACGTATCAACCGAAGAGTCGACGAAATGATATCCGCCGGACTGGAGGATGAAGCCAGACGCGTGTATCCGATGCGACATTACAACTCGCTCAACACCGTAGGGCTCAAAGAAATGTTCGCCCTGTTCGACGGACAGATGGACCGCCCGACCGCAATAGCCCGCATAGCCAAAAACACCCGAGTGTATGCAAAAAAACCGCTGACATGGCTCAAGAAATCGACCGACACTGTTTTTGTCACCCCTGACAACGCATCAGAAAAAATACTCCGAACG
>JAIDKJ010000012.1 GCA_029051835.1 Paramuribaculum sp.
GGCGGGGAGATGACAGTTTTGTCAGATGCGTGTCAGTAGTGTGGCGGGGTAATAAGTGGCTTATATATAACACTTTAAGCTGTAGGCAACTTTTTTGGCACGTGATTTGTTTGTATTAGTGATCGCCGACGGCCCGCTATGGCCGGCCTGACGGCAGAAACAAGATAATAATAACAAAAAAACAAAATAAAACCGTTTTAATTATGGGAAAGATTATAGGCATTGACCTCGGCACCACCAACTCGTGTGTAGCCGTTCTCGAAGGCAAGGATCCTGTGGTGATCCCCAACAGCGAAGGACGCAATACGACTCCTTCGGTAGTAGCGTTTGTAGATGGCGGAGAGCGCAAGGTGGGCGATCCGGCCAAGCGTCAGGCCATCACCAACCCCAAGCGCACGATCTATTCGATCAAGCGTTTCATGGGTGAGAACTGCCAGCAGGTGGCAGGCGAGATAGAGCGCATGCCCTACAAGGTGGTGTGCGGATCGAACGATACGCCGCGCGTGGATATCGATGGCCGCGAGTATACTCCGCAGGAGATCTCGGCCATGATACTCCAGAAGATGAAGAAGACTGCCGAGGATTATCTCGGACAGGCTGTGACGGAGGCTGTCATCACTGTGCCGGCCTACTTCAACGACTCTCAGCGTCAGGCCACCAAGGAGGCCGGCGAGATTGCCGGACTGACCGTGAAGCGTATCGTCAACGAGCCTACCGCAGCCGCTCTGGCCTACGGACTCGACAAGACCAACAAGGATCAGAAGATAGCCGTGTTTGACCTCGGTGGCGGCACGTTTGATATCTCGATCCTGGAGCTTGGCGACGGCGTGTTTGAGGTGAAGTCGACCAACGGCGACACTCATCTGGGCGGCGACGACTTCGACCATGTCATCATCGACTGGCTCGCCGACGAGTTCCTGAAGGACGAGGGCGTAGACCTGCGTCAGGATCCGATGGCTCTGCAGCGCCTCAAGGAGGCTGCCGAGAAGGCCAAGATAGAGCTTTCGAGCGCTACCTCGACTGAGATCAACCTGCCGTATATCATGCCTGTCAACGGCATACCCAAGCATCTGGTGAAGACGCTGACCCGCGCCAAGTTCGAGCAGCTCGCCGACAAGCTTATACAGGCTACCATCAAGCCTTGCGAGCAGGCTCTCAAGGACGCCGGCATGACGCCGAAGGATATCGACGAGGTGATACTCGTGGGCGGTTCGACCCGTATCCCGGCCATACAGCAGGTGGTTGAGAAGTTCTTCGGCAAGGCTCCGTCGAAGGGTGTCAACCCCGACGAGGTAGTGGCTGTGGGCGCTGCCATCCAGGGCGGTGTGCTCAGCGGCGACGTGAAGGACGTGCTGCTCCTCGACGTAGTGCCTCTGTCGGTGGGTATCGAAACTCTCGGCGGTGTGATGACAAAGCTTATCGAAGCCAACACCACCATTCCTACCCGCAAGAGCGAAACCTTCTCGACGGCTGCCGACAACCAGCCTTCGGTTGAGATCCACGTGCTGCAGGGCGAGCGCCCGATGGCCAAGGACGACAAGACTCTTGGCAAATTCCACCTCG
>JAIDKJ010000120.1 GCA_029051835.1 Paramuribaculum sp.
GTCGCGTATATGCCCGTAGCTTGACATCACCGTATAGTCGGGTCCGAGAAATTTTCCGATGGTTTTCGCCTTGGCGGGCGACTCCACTATGACGAGATTTTTGACCATATTTGAGAGCTATATCACTTCATTCGTTAAATCATCCGGCAAAATTAGGAAAAAGAAATCAATTTCGCCTCATTTTTTTAGAAAGCGTTGAAATTATGCGCCCTAAAGACCACATTAATCAACAAACCGCAAAGGCTACGACGACATTTGTTCCGCCATAGCCTTATTGGGTTGTCATGA
Source organism: Paramuribaculum sp. (assembly GCA_029051835.1). Classification (GTDB taxonomy): domain Bacteria; phylum Bacteroidota; class Bacteroidia; order Bacteroidales; family Muribaculaceae; genus Paramuribaculum. Next base: position 289 of record JAIDKJ010000120.1, read on the forward strand.
TCAGAGCCAAGCCTGAACGTCGGACTTATGCTCGGATGTCATTCGATAGCCTTGCGGCTGGCCGATATTGCATTCCAGCGCAGGCCATCATCACGAGGAACATCGTGCCGAATCCCTCAGCCAAATATTTTTTCATAGGTTAATGAATTTGAGTTTGTTTTGAAAAAAACAAACGCCGTTTGCCTTTTGTTGCGGCGAAACGGCGTTAAAACAATATCACTCTGCGAATTTCCTATAGAGCGGAAACCGAGGCGTTCATTTCATCACTGGAAACGGATCTATGGCGTCGACATCGACCGGCTCGCCGGCAAGCAGAGCACTTCTTATACGCGATGTGACGGCGCGGTATCCGGCGATTTCGAGTGGCGAGGCATTCAGACTACGTTCGTCGTCACTGCTGATATCAAGCAGCGACTCCGTGCGTGCTATCATGTCGAGCACCTTCTGAGGCTCGGCACCGGTGCGCAGCATCGACAGAGTGCATGCAAGCAGTTCGGGAAGGCGCAGGTTCCACCCGGCTATGGTGGATAGATCCAGATAATCCTGAAGCTCCTTATAGCGACGACACACATAAAGCTCTATAAACAGCGCCGACACCGGCGGGATCTGATGAAGCCTGAAACTTGCCACAAGCATATTGACCGCCGCGCCGTGGCGTCCGGCCCGTATGAGTTCGTCGGCTTTGGCATTCCAGTTGTCGTTGCTTTCTGCGGCCTTCTCCATTGCCGCCATCATCACGTCGACCGATACCGCTCCGTCGGTAATGGTGTTGAGATATTCCACCGTCAACAGATCGTCGGGATGGCGTCGGCGATAGGCTTCAAGGGCATCGACTGCCATCGAAGTGAATCCGGCGGCATACAGCGTCAGCGCCTTGTAGTGGGAAGGAGCCGGATCGTCGGGTTCGACCGCGATAGCCTTGTCGAGCCATGCCACCACTTCGTCGCAGGGCCTGCTCATCTCGTAGAGCGCCTGAGCCTTGAGCATCATCGCCCTGACCGATTCGGGATTAATGGCAAGCGCGTAATCGGCCGAGCTGACGCTGTCGGCAAACCGTGATGCTGCGATCTGTATCTCGGCCAGATTCTCCCAGAATTCGCAGTTGAAAGGTTCCAGATCAGTCAGCTGCTCGGCACATTCGGTAGCCACCGCATAGTCATAGTTGACCTTGGCCACCTCCACCATTTCGTAGAGGAATGTCTGCGGATAGTCGGTCAGACGCATTATGCGCTCCTTCGACTCGACAAGCCATGCGAATTCGCCTATTTCGGAAGCGGTCTGCACAAGCTGTATGATCCATTCGTCCTCGAAGTCTGACTCGATGGCAATGATGCTTTCGAGCCTGTCGCGGGCTTCCTGACGCGCGGGCTTGTCGATGCGCAGAGCCAGCAGGCGCCCTATCACCGAGTCGGCTACAGGCACTACCGCTCTCCGGGCCGATTCGTCGCCCGAGGTGTCGAATACCAGGCAGGCCTTGCGCTGCATCAGCGGCTCGCTTGCCGGATATAGCCGTGCGCCGACGAGCAACACGTCGATACGCGTCGCATCGTCGGCCATATCCGAGGCATAGTCGAATATCTCGATAAGATCATCTTCGTCGAAATAAGCGTCGGGCTGCACGGATTCCTCCTTAAAGCGGTCGTAAAGCCGCTTTAATTCCTCGTTGTAGCTGCTATGTGGATCGTCAAGTCTGCTCACCTGGCTGAAAGAGAGGTTTTAATAATCATTGATACTGTCGCCGCCTTACTTTTTCTGCTCTTTCTCCCAGCTGTCCTTGAGGGCGATGGTGCGGTTGAACACCAGCTTGTCGGGAGTCGACGAGCGGTCGGGCGTGAAGTAACCGATGCGCTGGAACTGGAAATGCTCTCCCTGACGGGCGTTCTCGGCGAGGAACGGCTCTACCTTCACACCCTCTACGGTGACAAGCGAATCGGGATTGAGCAGTTCGCGGAAGTCACGGTCGGTTTCGGCAGCGGGGTTCTCCACGCTGAACAGACGGTCGTAGAGTTTCACTGTGGCGTCCACCGCATGGCGTGCCGACACCCAGTGGAGAGTGCCCTTGACCTTGCGCATGCTTCCGGGCAGTCCGCTGCGTGTGTCGGGATCATACGTGCAGTAGATCTCCTCGATAGTGCCGTCGTCGGCCTTTTTCACGCCGGTACACTTGACGATATAACCTCCCTTGAGGCGCACTTCCTGATCGGGCGCCAGACGGAAGAATTTCTTGGGCGGATTCTCCATGAAGTCGTCGCGCTCGATATAAAGCTCGCGGCTGAACGGCATGGTATGGGTGCCGGCGTCGGGCTGTTCGGGATTGTTGTCCATCGACAGCATTTCCACCTGATCGTCGGGATAGTTGGTGACTATCAGCTTCACGGGATTGATCACAGCCATGCCGCGTGTGGCAATGGCGTTGAGATCGTCGCGCACGGCATGTTCGAGCAGCGAAACACTGTTGAGCGCCTCGTACTTGGTGTAGCCGATCTTATCGATGAAGTTGCGTATGGAGCGGGGCGTATAGCCGCGGCGGCGCATTCCGGAGATTGTCGGCATACGGGGATCGTCCCATCCGTCGACGAGTCCCTCCTGCACGAGCTGCAGCAGTTTGCGCTTCGACATGACGGTATATGTCAGATTGAGACGGTTGAACTCGATCTGACGCGGGCAATATGATTCGTCGGCCAGCTCCTTGACAAAATACTCATAGAGCGGACGGTGAACCACAAACTCCAGAGTGCATATCGAGTGGGTCACGCCCTCGAAATAGTCGCTCTGGCCATGGGCGAAGTCATACATCGGATAGACTTTCCACTTATCGCCGGTGCGGTGGTGGGGCGTCTTAATGATCCTGTACATTATCGGGTCGCGGAAGTGCATGTTGGACGATGCCATGTCGATCTTGGCACGCAGCACACGCGCACCCTCGTCGAACTCGCCCGCATTCATGCGCATGAACAGGTCGAGATTCTCTTCCGGCGTACGGCTGCGGTAGGGACTCTCCTGTCCCGGCTCCGTGGGTGTGCCCTTCTGCCGGGCTATCTCTTCGGAGGTCTGGTCGTCGACATAAGCTTTTCCCTCCTTGATCATGCGGCATGCGAGATCAAACAGCTGGGGGAAATAGTCGCTGGCATAATATTCACGGTCGCCCCAGTCAAATCCGAGCCAGTGGATATCCTCGCGTATGGCGTCGACATATTCCACATCCTCCTTGACAGGGTTGGTATCGTCAAAGCGGAGGTTGCATGTGCCGCCGAAGCGCTCGGCCACTCCGAAGTCCATGCATATGGCTTTGGCGTGGCCTATATGGAGGTAGCCGTTGGGTTCGGGCGGGAAACGTGTATTGAGGCGTCCGCCGTTTTTACCCTCACGGAGGTCATCGGCCACGATCTGCTCCACGAAGTTGAGGCCTCGTGTTTCAGCAGCAGGCTGTATGTCTTTTTCTTCAGTCATAGTGATAATGATGATGATAAGTTGTTGTTTCAGAATTTATATGCCGCCAGGGCATGGAAGTCGTAGTTGTGAATCCGCGGACAGACTATGCCGTCGGTGCGGGCCACATTTTTGAATCCGAACTGAATACGCGCCCCTATGGCAAAATGACGGCCGAACTGAAGAGCCGTAGACAGATGAAGTCCGATGTCACTGCGGCGGTATGAATGGATAAAAGTGTCTTTACTGTTGAAATAATCGGGTTTGCTCTTCACCACGCGCGGAACGAGCTGTCCGAGATCGTTGATGACGGAGTTGAATATCGTCTGGCTCTGCGATCCGGAAATACCATACTGGTAGAACAGACCGGCGTCTATATTCCACCTTATCGGGCCAAGGATATGGAATCGGAACGACATGAATACAGGTATATTGGCGTAGCAGTAGCGGTTGCGCAGAAATACGTTGCTCACACTCGTGGCATCGTCATTGCTCACTCCCATATCGGTGCGGCTGTGATTGACAAGCAGATTGAATTCGGTGCCAAGTCCGAGAAATGTGTTAAGCCCGAATACGGCGCCGGCGCCTATGCCGCAACTGCCGCCCATCGAATTGTTGATCTCGCGTATCTCGGAGAAGCATGACGCATAATTCTGTGTGATGCCGCTACCGCCGCCAAGCAGATGCACGTCCACTTCAAGAAACTGACGTGCCGGGGCAAACGATATGAATTCCTGTGAATACGCACGACCCGGA
>JAIDKJ010000121.1 GCA_029051835.1 Paramuribaculum sp.
TAGCCCTTGATGATTTCGTCCTTTTCCAGAGCCTCGTTGATGCGGTCCCAAGAACGGGCAGCACGGGCCTTGCGGTGGGAGAGGATAAGCTGGCCCTTCTTGTCCTCCTGGTTTTCGATGAAGACTTCCACCTTGTCGCCCACTTTGATGTCGGGGTTGTAGCGGAATTCGCTGAACGGGATGATGCCGTCGCTCTTGTAACCGATGTTCACCACAGCCTCACGCTTGTTGAGGGCGATGATGGTTCCTTCGATCACTTCTTTGTCCTTGACGGTGTTGAGGCTCTCGTCGTAGGTCTTCGTGAGCTCCTCGCGCGACTTGCCGGCATGGGTGTCGCCATTCTCAAATGCGTCCCAGTCGAAGTCTTCAACTGCTGTTTTGATTTCTTTTTCAGCCATTTAGGTTAGTTAATAAAAAGTGTTGTTTGTGATTAATAAGTTAGACTTTATATTGACTTTACTTATTGCGCCGCAAAGATAGCGATTTTTTTTGAAACCACCTCATCTTTAGCACATAAATCCTCGTAAACCCTCAGATTACTCTGATTGCTCTGATAGCTCCGATTATTCCGATAGCTCCGATCTCTTCTCCTCTCTCTCCTTACAGCCTGCTGATGCGCACACGCTTCCCTTTGAGCTTCTGAGGCGAGCAGGCGGCTATTACGCTGTCGGCGGCCTCTCGCGGCACGGCGACGAGGGTCGAATGGTCGTTGACGGTGATCAGCCCTATGTCGCTCCCTTTGAGGGAGGTGTGGGCGGTGAGAAAGCCTACGGCGTCACCTTTGGATATCTTCTCTTTGCGCCCGGCGTTGATGTATATTGTGGTCATGGGAGCCTGCAGGCCGTGGCCGTCGCGTCGGGCGGGCTGCCAGCGACGGTCGGTGACCACGTAGTCGGGTATGTTCTCCCCTTCGGCGGTGATTACGTAGGCGGTGCCGTCGGCGCCGTTACGTGCGGTGCGTCCGTTGCGGTGGGTCCAGTCGTCGGCCGTGGGGGGCAGATGGTAGTGGACCACGGCGTCGATGCCACCCTCTATGTCGAGTCCGCGGGCTGCCAGATCGGTGGCCACCATCACCGGCACCGACCCTCCGCGCAGGCGTGCCACGGCAGCTTCGCGCTCCGTCTGCTGGAGGCCGCCGTGGTAGAGCGCGCTCTCTATGCCGTCGCGCCGCAGCAGCTCGTGGAGCCGTTCGGCGCTCTCGCGGTGGTTGACAAACACTATCGTGCGGCGGCTCCCGGCGTCGGGCATGGCGCAGAGCAGGTCGGCGAGGGTCTCGGCTTTATCGCGCACGGGGCTTTCCACCTCCACCCGGTCGAGCTTGCCGCGGCTTTCGGCCGGGGCGCTGTAGTCGAGCGTCAGGCATCCGGGGCGCTGCGCCCACTGCGGCAGCTCGGCGGGATCCATCGGGGTGGCGGAGGTGAGCACGAGCGATCCCGGCCGCCCTATGCGGCGCATCAGACGGCGCATCTCGTCGGCAAAGCCCAGGTCGAGGGTCTTGTCGAACTCGTCGACGACCACCGTCGCCGGGTCGTGTATCTCAAGCGCGCCGCGCTGCAGCAGGTCGAGCAGACGGCCTGGGGTGGCTATGATTATGTCGGGGCAGGGGGTAAGCGTAGGCAGCTCGTCGGCCACGCGGTGGCCGCCGTAGACGGTGGTGGTCTTGAGTCCGGAGGCCATGCGCCTCACCACGTCCGAGCGGGTATACCCCTCGCCGCGCCCACGAGGCAGGCCGCAAGGGGGGGTGGGGGGGGTGGGG
>JAIDKJ010000122.1 GCA_029051835.1 Paramuribaculum sp.
TGAAGCAGCGACGCCCCGACGACAGCGTGGCAGCCTGGGCGTTCAGATATGCCGGCTCGCCCGAAGGTGTGCTGACCGTACTCAGCGGCATGACCTACCGGGAGCATCTTCGCGACAATCTGCGCACATACTCTCCGTTGCAGCCATTGACTGACGATGAGCTTGCATTTCTTGATCAGGCCGCCACGATCATATTGTCGTATCCTACGGTGGGATGCACCGACTGCAAGTATTGTATGCCGTGCCCTTACGGCATAGACATACCTTCGATATTCAGCCACTACAACCGCTGTGTGAATGAGGGTGAAGTTCCCTCCGGTGCAGTCGATCCTGCTTACGAGCGGGCTCGCAAGGCATTCCTTGTCGGCTACGACCGCACGGTGCCGCGTCTGCGTCAGGCAGAGCGATGCATAGGATGCGGCGAATGCGAGTCCCACTGTCCGCAAGGCATTAAAATTCCCGCACAGCTGGCTCGTATAGATGCCATTGTGGAGAAGTTGAAGCGCGGACTTCCGATATGAATATCAGTCTGCTCCGGAATGGTTGTGAATCCATTTTGTGCTCAGGACTGTTAAAAACGGATGTTATCTTTATCAAAATATCACATATGTTAACATAAATATTTGGTAATTTTGCATCGTGAAATTGACAGCGGCAGGCGATAAGCCTGTCTGACCAATCATTATTCATGTTTATGATCCGCACAGCAGTCATAATATTACTGACATCCATCATGTCCGTATCCGTTTCGGCGAGCCGTCCGGCCGCTCCCGGCAACGAATTGACACTTCCCATACATGTAGAAGTGCCGCGTACAGGTGTCTTCTCGCTGATTCCTCCGATCGAGTCGGCTCTGACTTCATCGTCGACCGAAGGCGAATCGACTCTCAGCCATCTTATGCAGGCCGAGATGGTGGAATATGCCAAACGCTATCTTGGATGTCGTTACCGCAGAGGATCCAAGGGGCCGAAAGCGTTTGACTGCTCGGGATTCACCAGCCATGTTTACGGAAAGTTTGGTTATTCGCTCGACAGAGCTTCGCGTCTTCAGGGAGTGCAGGGCACTAAGATATCTCTTGAGGATGCAAAGGTAGGCGACCTTATATTTTTCAGCGGACGACGCGTGAGCAAATCGACCATAGGACATGTGGGCATGGTGATTGATGTCGATCCTGACAGAGGTACATTGAAATTCATCCATGCATCGTGCAGTCAGGGAGTGGTTGTCACCAGTTATCCCGATGGAGGATACTATAGCCGGCGCTTTATTTCGGTTAGGCGTGTCATAGAGTGACGCCTTGTTTTAATAAATTGCCGCTTCTGGGGCGATGTTTTCCCGGAGTGTGGAAAACTATTTGAAGATAATGTTGACAGCTTTTGGTGTCAGCGTGCCATAGAGTCGGCGACTGTTTTGTAACTTTGCATCATGGAAACAAAACGCAGCAACAATTATACACCAAGAGCAAAGAGTGATGCTGATTTCGGCGGGAGAGTACCCCCTCGTGATCTGGATGTGGAGCAGGCCGTGCTCGGCGCTCTGATGCTTGAGAAAGATGCCTATTCGGTAGTCTGTGACCTTCTGAAACCCGAATCGTTTTACGATCCGGCCAACTCGATGGTCTATGCGGCCATACAGCAGCTCGGCGCCGCCCAGAAGCCTATCGACATGCTTACCGTCACGGAGCAGTTGCGACTTGACGGCAATCTGGAGAAAATCGGAGGTCCCGTAGTGGTGTCGGAGCTGACATCGAGGGTGCTTTCGGGAGCCAATGTCGAATACCATGCCCGTATCGTAGCGCAAAAATATCTTGCCAGAGAACTGATATCGTTTTCGTCCGATATAAGCACCAAGGCGTTTGACGAAGTAAACGATGTCGACGATCTGCTTCAGGAAGCCGAAGGACGCCTCTTCGAAATATCACAGCGCAACGTAAAAAAGGATGTCACTCAGATAAATCCCGTCATAGAGCAGGCCATCAAACAGATTCAGGCCGCTGCCAACCGTGCTTCGGGATTGAGCGGCCTTGAGTCGGGTTTCCACGAACTCGACAAGCTGACTTCCGGATGGCAAAGTTCGGACCTGATAATTATAGCTGCGCGACCGGCTATGGGTAAGACCGCCTTTGTGCTGTCGATGGCAAAGAATATGGCGGTGAATTATGAGATTCCGGTGGCGATATTCTCGCTTGAGATGTCAAACGTGCAGCTTGTCAATCGTCTGATCAGTAATGTGTGTGAGCTTGGTGGTGAAAAGATCAAGAGTGGTCAGCTATCGCCGATGGAGTGGGACCAGCTGATGAGTCGTGTCAAGGAGTTGCAGGATGCGCGTCTGTATATCGACGACACGCCCTCGCTTTCTATCCTTGAGCTGCGTACCAAGGCCCGCCGTCTGGTCAGGGAACATCAGGTGAGGTTCATCATTATCGACTATCTGCAGCTTATGAATGCCACCGGCATGAAGTTCGGCAGCCGTGAGCAGGAGGTGTCAATGATATCACGATCGCTCAAACAGTTGGCCAAAGAGCTTGATATTCCTATCGTAGCGCTCTCGCAGCTTAACCGCTCGGTGGAAACCCGCGGCAAGGATGGCGACCGCGACAGCAAGCGTCCGCAGCTTTCCGACCTGCGTGAGTCCGGCGCCATAGAGCAGGATGCCGACATCGTATGCTTCATCCACCGTCCGGAATATTATCTGCGTTCGGATACTGATATGGAAGGACGCAACATACGCGGTCTTGCCGAATTTATAGTCGCGAAGCATCGTAGCGGCCGTGTCGACGATGTCAAGATGCGTTTTCGTAAGGAATTTGCCAGATTTGAAAACTGGGAGGACGGCCCGATGGTGTCGGCCGTGTCCGTCGGTTCGAAAATGAATGCATCAGGCGACGATGGCGGCTTGTCATCGGCAGGTTCGACATTCTCCGGTGGTTCGGCCGATTTCCTTGGAGTAACCGACGAGCCGACTCCCTTTTAGTTTCGGGGTTAGGTAAGACCTGCGCAGGATTTGGATTGGAGTTGTAATCAGCTGATAATTAGAGTGTGTAACTCAGATGTGAGGCGTTGTGTATCTCAATCGGTCCTGTTCGTCTGAAGAATTATATTTATATGGTCGTCTTGGTTGTAAAAACTTTTTCGTAGGGTGTGTGTTAAGATTATAAAAACTAACACAATTCATTAAAGGTCATTATGAAAAAGTTTTTATTGATCACAGCTGTCCTGCTTGGATGTTCGACGGCGTTCGCACAGAATCTCGACAAAAACGAGGCCAAGCAGATTTCGGCCTTCTTGGCCCAGACATCAGAAAACGGCACGACAAATGCCCAGGCTCTCAAAGTCGCCAATCCGTCGCAGCTTGCCGGGGTGGAGGGACTTACCATCGTAGGCGGTCATGTGACAGCCATTGAGTGGAAAGACAAGCACCTTGCCGGACAACTCTCGCTCAACAACTTCAAGGCGTTGACAAAGGTTGATGTGTCGCGCAACAAGCTTACGTCGGTGGCAGTTGCCAATGCTCCTGCGCTCACCGAACTCAATGCAAGCCGCAACGTGCTGACCGCAGCCGACATGCAGCAGTGTCCGGTGCTTCAGAAGGTGACTATCTACAAAAACCGTCTGTCGGACAATGTCAACTTCGACGGCGTGCCTTCGCTCAAAAATCTTAATGTTTCCAACAATCTGTTTGTCGAACTGAACGTTTCGAACGTTGCCGAACTTCAGACACTCAATTGTCAGGGCAATCATCTTGAAGCGCTCAATGTTTCGGGCTGCACTAAGCTCAAAAACCTTTATTGCGGCTACAACAAGCTTACAAGCCTGAATCTTTCCGGGGTGGAGAACCTGCAGAACCTCAACGTCGACGACAACCAGATCAGCACAATGATTGTCAGCGGACTCCCTTCGCTCTCAACGCTTATCTGCTCCGACAACAATATGGTGACGCTCGGCCTGCGCGACTGCAAGAACCTGCTCGATCTTGTATGCTCCTACAACGACCTTACCACTCTTGACGTCAGCAACTGTCCGAATCTGCTTTTTGGCGACTGCTCCTACAATGATCTGACC
>JAIDKJ010000123.1 GCA_029051835.1 Paramuribaculum sp.
CGACTTCGTTTCAGAACTGGCGGGGGATGTCGCAGTCGGGTGCCCGGCAGATATGCCGTTCGGTCAATTTCGAGGCCTATACCGTGAAGCGGTGTGACGACGATCTGCTTCAGCGCGTCGCGACAAAATATCCGAAAATGAAAGAATTCATCGACCGCGCCAGGAGTGCGGGCAAGGTCGACTACGATCCCGGCACGGCCGTGGTCAACGGCACAATCGAAACAAATCTCGGACTATTCCGCGCCTATATGTGCCGCTATCTTCTCGACCATCCGCTCATCCATACCGACCAGCAGATACTCGTGCGTCTTCTCGCACCGACCACCACAGGCATCCCTCTGCAGCTATGGTGCTTCACCACTACGGCATGGACTGCCTACGAGGCCGTGCAGAGCGAGATATTCGAGCACATTGCCGCCGTCTGCGGCGACTTCGACCTGCGCCTGTTCAACTACGCCTCGGGCATGGATACGGAAACGGTGGAGATGCTTTCGTCCGACTCCAAAGCCTGACGGATATGTGTGCTCCGGCGTGATACGGTGCGCTCCGGAGCCGCGCGGCGGCATTTTATGGAGGGGTGACGGGGCTATTGCGGCAAAAAATTCTTAACTTTGTGGGTGAATTGAAAAAACGCAGTAACAATCTTTACCCACAATGACTTTTGAAGAGCTTGACCTCAGTGATGAAGTGCTCGACGCGCTCTATGACATGAATTTCAGCGAGTGCACCCCCATACAGGAGCAGGCAATACCTATAGCGCTCGAAGGGCGCGATCTGCTGGCTGTGGCGCAGACCGGCACCGGCAAGACGGCGGCTTATCTGCTGCCCGTGATCAGCCGTCTGTCGGAGGGCGACTATCCTTCCGACGCGGTAAACTGTATAGTGATGGCTCCTACGCGCGAGCTTGCCCAGCAGATCGACCGCCAGATGGAGGGTTTTTCATATTTCCTGCCTATTTCGAGTGTGGCCATTTACGGCGGCACCGACGGCAAGGAGTTCGCCCGTCAGGAGCGCGGACTGAAGCTTGGCGCCGACATGGTGATAGCCACTCCGGGGCGTCTGCTCGCGCATCTGAGCATGGGATATGTCGATCTGTCGAAAGTTTCGTTCTTCATTCTCGACGAGGCCGACCGTATGCTCGACATGGGCTTCTACGATGACATAATGCAGATAGTAAGGCAGCTTCCCAAGGAGCGGCAGACACTGATGTTCTCGGCGACGATGCCTCCGAAGATACAGCAGCTTGCGGCGACGATACTCAACGATCCAGTGGAGGTGAAGATCGCCG
>JAIDKJ010000124.1 GCA_029051835.1 Paramuribaculum sp.
TGGCCACCGACGTGGCCGCAAGAGGACTCTCCGTCGACGACCTGACCCACGTGATCAACTACGGACTCCCCGACGACTCGGCCGTCTACACCCACCGCTCCGGACGCACAGGCCGCGCCGGCAAGACAGGAGTGTCGATTGCGATCATACATTCGCGCGAGAAGGGCAAACTGCGCGAGATCGAAAAGAAGATAGGCAAGAAATTCGAGCGCAAGGAGGTGCCCACGCCGGAACATATCATCGAAAAGCAGCTCTACAATCTGGCCGACCGCATAGAAAAAGTGAAAGTCGACGACGAAGAGATCGACAAATATCTGCCCGGAGTCAGCCGCAAGCTCGGATGGCTCTCGCAGGAGGACCTGCTCAAAAGAGTGCTGTCGCTCGAATTCAACCGCCTGCTCGACTACTACCGCGACGCGCCGGTGATAGACTTCATCGACGAGAAGCCGCGCCGCGAGAAACCCGAAAGACCCAAAAACGATCAGGACAAGGATCGCCGCACGGCCCAGCGCGGCATGGCGCGCATTTACGTCAACGCCGGCAAGGCCGACGGATTTTTTGCCGGCAACCTCATCGACATGCTCAACCACACGGTGGAGGGCAAGCGTGTCGACGTGGGACGCATCGACCTCATGCCGGGCTACTCGCTCTTTGACGTGCCCAAGGCCGACGCCCGCCGCGTGGTAGGCGCACTCTCTGGCGCCGAATACGCCGGCAAGCGCATCTACAGCGAGATCGCCGACCCCGACAAGGACTACGCCCGGGCATCGGCGCGCAAGAAACGCGCAGCCGTGGCCGACGAGAAGCCCGAAACCACCTACGAATATTTCCTCAAGAAAAACCGTGGGGGCACCAAGAAAAGCTCCCGGAAGAAAAAATAACGCATGAAAATCCTACGCACCCTAACGCTAACGGCCGCTCTGGCCGCTGTCGCAGCGGGAGCCGCCGCACAGTCGCCGCTGACGGCCACCAAAGTCTTCGTTGAAGCGCCCAGGCAGATATTCCCCCTGCTCGACCGCAATGCCCGGCTCGACATGATCGACTACTTCGAAAACGGCATGGCCAACACCACGGCCAACGCCATGCAGGGACAGTCGGCCGTGACAGCCGTCAGCCCGATGAGCCTGAGCCTCAAAATGACCGACTCGTCGAGCTACGAACTCGACCTGCTCCCCACGGCCAAGGGCGACACGCTGGTGATGCTCATATCGACGGTGGCCACTCCGGCGCCCGACAGCAAAGTGAGCATCCGTACCACCGACTGGCGGACCGATCTGACGGCAGCAGCATTCACCAAGCCCACGCTCGACCAGTGGCTCACCGACAAGGGGCGCGACAACAAGGGCGAAGTCGAGGCCTTCGTGCCGTTTCTGCTTATCAGCTACTCCTACGATCCCGAGTCGGCGGTGCTGAAACTGACCAACAATACCCGCCAGTTTCTGTCGTCGGACATCTATGAGATCGTGGCTCCATATCTGCTGGGAGAGAAAAGCTATAAATGGAACGGCAAAAAATTCACGCCACTGAAATGAACCCGCGCGACGCTGCCGCTTTGATGCAGGAAGAGAGAGCCATAAGCCTGGGCGCGCTCACGGCACGCATAGCCGGGAGGATCTCCACGCCCGAACTGCGCGACGTATGGACCGTGGCGGAGGCTTCCGACATGCGCACATCGGGCGGCCACTGCTATCTGGAGCTGATAGAGAAAAACGAAGCCACGGGAGCCGTCACGGCGCGCCTGAGAGCCATCATCTGGTCATCGCAGCTCAACAGCCTGCAGGCGAAATTCGCCGCCGTCACCGGCCAGCGCATGTCGACAGGCATGAAACTGCTCGTGCGCGGCACCGTCAACTTCCACAGCGCCTACGGCATATCGCTGGTCATAACCGACGTCGATCCCTCCTTCACGGTAGGCGACGTCGAGCGGCGCCGGCGAGAGATACTGCAGCGGCTCACACGCGAAGGGATAGCCGAGATGAACAAACGGCTCCCCTGGCCGGTGCCGACACTGCGCATAGCCGTGATCTCCGCCCCCGGAGCCGCCGGTTACGGCGACTTCATGCACCAGATCCATGCCAACACGCAGCGCCTGCGCTTCAGAGTCCGACTGTTTGAGGCCGTCATGCAGGGCGAGCACACCGCCGCGTCGGTAATCCACGCCCTCGAACGCATAGCCACCGACAACGACGAATGGGACTGCGTGGTGATCATCCGCGGCGGCGGAGCCACCAGCGACCTGATATCGTTTGACAGCTACGAACTTGCTGCCAACGTGGCCCAGTTCCCGCTGCCGGTGATAGTGGGCATAGGCCACGAACGCGACGTCACCGTGCTCGACTACGTGGCCGCCATGCGCGTAAAGACCCCGACTGCCGCCGCCGAGTGGCTTGTCGGGCAGGCGCAGGCTCTTCTCGATGCGCTCCGTCGCACCGGAGCCGACATACTCCAGACCGTGACCGACCGAATAGGCGGATGCCGCACACAGCTCGCCTACATTGAGGGACAGCTGCCACACGCACCGAAAGCCGCCATCGAACGCGCCAATGCGACGCTCAGCGCCAAAGCGATGCAGCTTTCGGCCGCCGCCACCGCACGTACGGCGCCCGAACGGGCACGCCTTGCCGCCAAAGGCGAGAATATCGCCACCGCAGCCGACGGAGCCATCGAACGCGCCCGCCGGAGGCTCGACGCCACCGCCGCCCTGCTCGACGCGCTCTCGCCCATGGCCACCCTGCGGCGCGGATATTCGATAACCCGCATAGGCGGACATGCCGTAAAATCGGTCGGACAGATGCCGCAGGGCACCGTCATCGAAACGATCGTGGCCGACGGACGGGTATTATCGACCGTCGGCGCCGACAACAATTATAATCAACCAAAGCAAACCACCGACTGAACAATGGAAAACCAACCGACGCCAGTAAAGGATCTGACCTACAACCAGGCCATAGGCGAACTCGACTCGATATTGCGCACGATGCAGAGCGATTCGTGCGACATCGACAAGCTTACAGCCTACACACGACGCGCCACCGAACTGCTGCGCGAATGCCGCTCGCGGCTGACGGCCACCGACGAGGAGCTGCGTTCCATACTCGAAGGCCTCGAAAACAACTGACGGCACCCCCCGTCTGTCGCCGAAAACGAACCATCAGTGGCCGCTCATCGTTGTTAAAACAGACACTAAATTTTACCGACAGCCACAACTATGTACGACGAAAACCTATTGCAGATATACGCCGACAGCTTCCGCAACAACTGGGATCTGCCGGCAGTCAGTGACTACACTTCGGGCGAAACGCTGACCTACGGCCGCCTGGCCGAACGAATAGCGCGCACCCATCTCTTCTTCCGCGACTGCGGAGTGAAACCGGGCGACAAGATAGCGCTGCTCGGCAAGAACACCATATCGTGGGTAGTGTCGTATATGGCCACCGTCACCTATGGCGCGGTAATCGTGCCGATACTTCAGGACTTCAACGTACAGGACGCACAGCACATCATCAACCACAGCGACTCGGTGATGCTCTTTGTCAGCGACTCGATATGGGACAATATCGAATTCGAGAAGCTCCACCGCATCAAAGTGGCCATGAGCCTCGACGACGCCAAAGTGCTTGCCGAGCATCCCGACAACTCCGGGCGAGCCATCCGCGCCATCGGACGCCTGCGCAAAGAGTTCGCCCGCCGGCATCCTGCCGGATTCAGCCCGTCGGATATCGACTATCCCGTCATGGCGGCCGAATCGCTCGCCGAGATCAACTACACATCAGGCACCACCGGCTTCTCCAAAGGAGTGATGCTCACCCACGGCAACCTTGTGGGCAACGTGGTGTTCGGCATGCGCTCCAAGCTCCACTACCGCGAGTCGCGGTGTCTGTCGTTTCTGCCGCTGGCCCACGCCTACGGATGCGCCTTCGACATGCTCGTGCCTCTCGCAGTGGGCACCCACATCACGCTGTTCGGCAAACTGCCCTCGCCCAAAGCGCTTCTGAAAGCCATGAACGAGGTGAAGCCCAACCTGATACTGTGCGTGCCGCTCATACTCGAAAAGATCTACCGCAACCAGATACTTCCGGTCATCTCACGCCGTTCGATGAAGCGGATTATGGCGCTTCCGCTCCTCAACCGCACGGTCTACGCCAAGATCCGCGCCAGGCTCAACGACGCTTTCGGCGGAGAGTTCGAGGAGGTGATAGCAGGCGGAGCGCCGCTCAACCGCGAAGTCGAGGAGTTTCTCCACCGCATCAGATTCAGGTTCACCGTCGGCTACGGAATGACCGAATGCGGCCCGCTCATAAGCTATACCCCCTGGCAGAGCTTCATCCCCGGATCGTCGGGACGCATACTGCCGGTGATGGAAGTGAAGGTGACCAGCGACCGCCCTGAAGAGACACCCGGCGAGATATGCGTGCGCGGCCAGAATGTCATGAAGGGATATTACAAAAACGCCGAAGCCACCGAGGCCGTGCTCGATAGCGAAGGATGGCTCCACACCGGCGACATGGGCACCGTAAGTCCCGACGGCACGATATTCATAAAAGGCCGCTACAAGACCATGATACTCTCGGCCAACGGACAGAATATCTACCCCGAGGAGATCGAGGCTAAGCTCAACAACATGCCGTTTGTGGCCGAAAGCCTCGTGGTGGAGCGCGGAAAGCGCCTGATAGCGCTCGTCTATCCCGACTACGAGGCGATGGACCGGCGCGGAGTCACGTCGGCCATGCTCCCCGAAATAATGGTGAAAGTCACCGAAAAGCTCAACCGCCTGGTGGCTCCCTACGAACGCATCGACCGGATACAACTCATAGCCAACGAATTCGAAAAGACCCCCAAGCGGTCGATAAAACGCTATCTTTACAACGCCTGATCAAGCGCCTGACGGAGATCGGCTATGATATCGTCGGCATCCTCGATGCCTACCGACAGACGTATCAGGTCGGGACGCACTCCGGCAGCCTCAAGCTGCTCGTCGGAGAGCTGGCGATGGGTATGGCTCGCTGGATGCAGCACACACGTGCGGGCATCAGCCACGTGTGTGACTATGGCTATGAATTTCAGCGCATCCATAAACCGTATGGCCGCCGCGCGGTCGCCCTTGACACCGAACGACACCACTCCGCACACCCCGCCGGGCAGATACTTCTCAGCCAGAGCATGCTGAGGATTCGACGGCAGGCCGGCATAGTTGACCCATGCCACCCGAGGCTCCTGCTCGAGCCACTGCGCCACCTTCAGAGCATTGTTGCAATGACGCGGCACACGCAGATGGAGCGACTCAAGCCCGATATTGAGCAAAAACGAATTGTGAGGCGACGGCACAGCGCCGAGATCGCGCATCAGTTGGGCCGTAAGCTTGGTGAGATAAGCCATCGGGCCGAACGCTTTGGTATATGTCAGCCCATGATACGACTCGTCGGGCGTAGTCAGGCCGGGATACTTGTCGGCATGAGCCTCCCAGTCAAAACGGCCGCTGTCGACCACCGCCCCGCCCACGCTCGTTGCATGGCCGTCCATATACTTCGTAGTAGAGTGCGTCACAATATCAGCGCCCCACTCAAACGGACGGCAGTTGACCGGAGTCGGGAAAGTATTGTCGACAATCAGCGGAACGCCATGAGCATGAGCCACACGTGCGAACTTCTCTATGTCGAGCACGTCGAGCGACGGATTTGACACCGTCTCGCCAAACATCATTTTGGTCTGAGGGCGGAAAGCGGCTGCAAGCTCCTCTTCGGAAGCTTTCGGGTCGACGAATGTCACGTCGATGCCCATCTTCCTCATTGTCACCGCAAAAAGATTGAACGTGCCGCCATATATGGCCGACGAGCTGACTATGTGGTCGCCAGCCTCGCAGATATTGAATGCGGCAAAAAAGTTGGCGGCCTGGCCGCTCGAAGTCAGCACTGCACCGACTCCCCCCTCAAGAGCGGCTATTTTGGCGGCCACTGCATCGTTGGTGGGATTCTGCAGGCGGGTATAGAAATAGCCCGTATCCTCCAGATCGAACAGGCGCGCCATCTGCTCGCTGTCGTCATACTTAAATGTAGTACTCTGATAGATAGGCAGCACACGCGGCTCACCCTTTGACGGTTTCCATCCTTCCTGCACACAAATGGTGCCTATATGTCGGCTTTCTTTTTCCATATACTGATAAATGTTTGCGATTGATGAAGACGCAAATTTAGACAATATTTTAGACAATATTTCAGTCTTTCGGGCTGAAATATGTCGTTATTTTTGGCCGAATGGCAAAACTTCCTTAACTTTGCCCTCGGATTTCAGGCGCCAACACAATGCCTGCTGCCGCGATGCCCGGATGGCGGAATCGGTAGACGCGACGGTCTCAAACACCGTTGGAGCAATCCATCCCGGTTCGAGCCCGGGT
>JAIDKJ010000125.1 GCA_029051835.1 Paramuribaculum sp.
TTACGGAGTCGATGCGGCTGTCCATCAGCTTGGCGTATCCGGCAAGATCCGAAGCCTTGCCCTGATAGTCGCTGATGAGCTTCTGAGCTTTCTTGTCGTTGCGCACCTTCTCGGTGAGGTAGGCGAGTGTCTGCGGGTCGTTGGCGGGCACATAGTCGTCGTAGATGTCGTCGACAGCTACAGCCAGGAAGCGGCCTGTTGCCTCGTCGCCGAAGATGGGCGAAACGGCGCCTTTCTTGGCATTCATCGCCCAGTTGACTGCGCCGCGGGTGTCGCTCAGACGTCCGATCTGGGGTGTCGAGGGCGAAACGGTGGCGGGGATGGCGGTGTAGCCTGAGTCGGCGGCGTTCTTGGTGAATTCTGCGGCCGTGGTGTTGGCGTTGAGGAATGTCTGGAGCGATGCCTGCAGACGGTTGATTGTGGCGTTCGACGGCTCGGCGCGATATTCGATCGTAGCCAGGTCATAAACGGTCACGGGGCTCTGACGGCTGTTGACACGCACTACCAGCACATTCTGCGGGTTGAGAGTGTCGGGCATGAAATAGCGGCCGGTGGGAGCGTCGGAGAGAGCTTTCTTGAACTGTGCAAGCTGCGGGTCGGTGAGCGAGAGCTTCACGTCGGCCTGAGGCTGCGCCACAGCGGGGTTCTGCGAGAGGGCGTCGAAACTGGTGGCGCCGGAGTTGCGCTGTCCGATGATCGAGTCGGCGGCCGAACGTCCGGTGGTGACAACGAATATGTTGCAGTTGATCGAGTCGATCTCGGTCGATTTGCCTATCAGCTTGGCGAGAGTGAAGTCGTTGCCGATGCGGGCTACGAGAGCTGCTGAGCCTACGGCTGCAGAGTCGGCGAATGAGCGCACCTGCGAGTTGCGGATAGCGGCAGCGGTGGTCTTGCTGCGGTCAACGACGAAGAGGTTGTTGCCGGCCACTCCCTCGGTGTCGGGGGTGTTGCGGAGCGAGGCTATGGCCTCTTCTACGGTCTTCTCGGCTGCCACGAGGTCGGCCTGCGAGGGCTGGATCTCTACGTCGATGTAGCTTATGCGGCGCTGCTCTTCGGCTATGGCGAACTGCTGGCGGCGTTCGTTCCATGCGGCTTTTACCTCTGAGTCGCTCACGGCGTAGTCTTCGTCGGCGAGCGAGGTGTAGTCCTTGTGGGCGTAGGCCACTGTGGCGGTGCCGAGGCCTTCGTCATAGAGGGCTTTGGCGTCGAGCTTGTTGGCCACGAGGGTGCCGGAGAAGAGGGTCTGGAACTTCTGCTGCAGGAGATACTGCTCCATCTGGTTCTCAAGGCTGATCCACAGGTTGCGGAGCTGCATGGCGGTCTGCTCGTCGAGTCCGTATTTCACGGGGTTGAAGGCCATGTCGTGGAGTGCCGAGGCGCTCTCTACGCCTACCTGCTGACGCACCATCTGGTTGACCATCGGAGCGCCGGTGCCGAGCATCATTTCGGTCAGCTCGTCGTCGGTCACTTTCAGACCGAGGGCTTCGAGTTCTTCTTTGTAGAGCTTTTCGGAAACCATGTTGCCGAGCACCTGCTGCTGGAGCAGGGCCTGGTCGATTTTCTGGCCGCTCTGCTGTGCGCTCTGGTTGGCGACCTCCATCTGGCGCTGGAATTCCTGAATGTCGATTTTCTGTCCGCCTACTTTGGCGACGGTGGTGCCCGTACCGAAGAAGGTGCGGCCCGAAGTGAAGAAGTCACCGATGATGAACGCCAGAAGCGCCACGCCGATGATTACAAGCAGAAGCACCGATTTGCTTCTGATTTTCTCTAATGTAGCCATTTAAGTGTTTATCTGATAATTGTTTGATTTCTTTTCTTTTTCCGTTGCAGCGCTTTTGCAGTGGCGGGATATTGATTCGGCTCCCGACAAGGCAAGGCAAAAGAGCGCACAAAGATACGCTTTTTTTGCCTTGCTTCAAAACGTTTTGGGGCTAAATCGCCTCCGTGTCGTCAATATGTCGGCGCAGTGCGGTTTCCGCGCTGTGGCGTCGGGCGGTCAATTGAGGCCAAACTCCTTGCGGATGTCGTCGACGCGGTCGAGCCGTTCCCATGTGAAAAGCTCCACGGTGCGGCTGAAGCGGTTGTTGCCTGAGCCGAACGTTTTGGTGACGGCGCACGGCTGCTGGCCCATGTGGCCGTAGGCTGCCGTTTCGCGGTATATCGGGTTGCGGAGCTTGAGGCGCTGTTCGATGCCGTAGGGGGTCATGTCGAACATGCCGGCCACGCGGGCCGAGATCTCGCCGTCGGTCATCGCCACGCGGGCTGTGCCGCGGGTGTTTACGTAGAGGCTCACCGGCTGCGCTACGCCAATTGCGTAGGCCACCTGCACGAGGGCTTCGCGGGCCACTCCCGCCGCCACGAGGTTTTTGGCTATGTGGCGGGCGGCGTAGGCTGCCGAGCGGTCGACCTTCGAGGGGTCTTTGCCCGAGAAGGCGCCTCCGCCGTGTGCGCCGCGTCCGCCGTAGGTGTCCACCACTATCTTGCGGCCGGTCAGTCCGGTGTCGCCGTGGGGGCCGCCGATGACAAATTTGCCGGTGGGGTTGACGTGGAGTATCAGGCGGTCGTCGAACATCGCCTGCAGGTCGGCGGGCAGCTTGGCTACCACGCGGGGTATGAGCGTGGTGGCCACATCGTGGCGTATCTGTTCGAGCATACGGCTGTCGGCCTCTTCGGCGCTGATGCCTGAGGATGGCTGGATAAATTCGTCGTGTTGGGTGGAGATGACGATGGTGTGCACGCGCACCGGCCTTCCCTCGGCCGAATATTCCACAGTCACCTGACTCTTGGCGTCGGGGCGCAGGTAGGTCATGATGCGTCCCTCCTTGCGTATGGCTGCCAGCTCACGCAGCAGGGCGTGGCTCAGGTCGAGGGCGAGCGGCATGAGGTTGGCGGTTTCGTCGCAGGCGAAGCCAAACATCATTCCCTGGTCGCCGGCTCCCTGATCGGCGGCATTGGCGCGCTCCACGCCGCGGTTTATGTCGCCGCTCTGCTCGTGCAGCGCCGAAAGCACTCCGCAGGCCTGGGCGTCAAATTTCAGCTCGCTGCGGTTGTAGCCTATCTCGTCGATGATCCGGCGGCACACGCCTGTGAGGTCGATGCTGGCGTTGCTCTTCACCTCGCCGGCCACCACTACCTGTCCGGTGGTGACGAGGGTTTCGCATGCCACTTTCGACTGCGGGTCCTGGGCGATGAATTCGTCGAGTATGGCGTCGGATATCTGGTCGGCCACCTTGTCGGGGTGTCCCTCCGATACTGATTCGGATGTAAACAGGTAGTGTCCCTGTTTCAGCTGTTCGGTGTCTGTCGGTCGTTTGGTTTCCATCATGTGTGTGATACGTATAAAAAAAATTATGCCCGGGCGTCGCGTCGCGCTAAAGCCGGGCATCCATTCGAAGCGGGGGAGATGATGGAAGTTAGCGGTTTTAGCATTTTTTCAAGTGGTTGCAAGCAGCCAAATTTTTCCACTTTTGTCGCATTGTTCCGGTGAGCGCTCGGTCGAGCATCCCTTTGGGCGTTTGCGGCTGCAAAGGTAGGCAATCTTTTTCGATTGTGCAACAGCCATGCCTCCGCGGTGTTGCGGGAGCGGGATTTTTGACGTAACTTTGCAGTCGTGAAGAGATCTCTACGACATATGGTGGCCGGCCGTTGCCGGCTGATGGCGGCCGAAATGCTTGCTGTCGCGTTGCTGCTCGTTGTTGCGTCGTCGTGCCGCATCAGCTACAAGCTCAACGGGGCCGCGCTCGACTATACGGTCTATAAAACGGTGCGAATCGACAATTTTCCGATCCGCGCCGCGCTCGTCTATCCTCCGCTGCAGCAGACGTTTGAAAACAAACTGCTCGACTACGTGCAGCGCAATACGCGTCTCCAGACCACCGACGGAAATTCCGATCTGGTGATGGAGGGTGAGATCACTGGCTACTCGCTCAGCCCGCAGGCTGTTAACGAGGATGCCTACGCATCGAAGACCCGTCTGACCATTACCGTCAGGGTGCGGTATACCGACAGCAAGAAGGACGGAAACGATATCGACCAGACCTTCTCGGCCTATCGCGATTTCGATTCGTCGCAGATGCTCACCGAGGTGCAGGATCAGCTCTGCGAGGAGATCTCCGA
>JAIDKJ010000126.1 GCA_029051835.1 Paramuribaculum sp.
TGTGCGTCTGATTTTTGCGGGAGGCGACGGTGTGCTTCCGCGGATCGGGTGGGAGCACTCGACATGGCGGTCGTAGCCTCTTCCGGTGGAACTGTCGCTGTCGGGGCGGTTTATGAGCAGATTGAGTTTGCCGTTGCGTTCGCTGACAGTTATATACGGAGCCAGTCCCGACGGATATTCCACCCGGGGTGAGCCGGTGGTGTCGGCTACGATGATCTCGATGCCTGCGGATAGGGAAATGCCCAGATACCGGTCTTCGGGTTGCGTCACTTCTATGTTGTCGGCCATGGTTATGGCTACGCTTTCTGTGGATTCGTTTGAGATCACGATCGGCGACATGTCAGTCCTGATGCCGTATGAAGCGGTGATCGCAATCACGCCAAGTGTGAGTAAAAGTCCGCCGATGGCGGTGGCGATCATTATTATGGTGGTCTTTTTCATTGTTTTAAGAAGTTTTCATATTCTGATGCGAGTTCCATTGGAGTCCAGCCGAGTGCGCGGATGCGTTCGAAAAACCGTGGAAGCTCCTCGGCGTAGAATTCTGCCCGTCGCAGACCGCTGACGATCTCATGGCCGTTGGAGGCGACAAAGTATCCGCATCCGCGGCGGTTGAATATTGTGCCGCGTTGCTCAAGCCATTCGTAGGATCTGACTACGGTGTTGGGGTTCACCTCCACTTCGGCGGCGAGTTCGCGCACCGACGGTACGCGCTGGTCGGCGGCAAAGCTTCCGTCCATGATTTTGTCCATTATCCTGTCGGCTATCTGTAGGTATATAGCTTTGTTGGGGTCAAACTGCATGTCTGTTTTGATTGGGTTGACAATCTGGGTCTTTCGCGTCTATCGCTTGGTGGTGGTCACGTCAAGTTCATGAAGCCTGATGCATCCCAGCGTCCAGTTGAACAGTATCGCAGCTGTCGCCATCGCAAACATGATCTCTTTGAAATGATCCTTGATCCATAGATGTTCGGGCCATATTTTTCCGTGCATGAGATATTCTCCGGTCATCATGGCGCATATTATATATATGGCTGTCAGCGCCCCGAATACAATGAATGTTTTCAGAAACGAGCTCCGGGTCCATATCGTGCTTCCGAGCACAAACAGCGACTGGATGAAGAAGTAGATGTATATGAAGGATGCGACGAATGTGGTGCGGTAGTGCGGTGGGCCGAGCACGGAACGCGTGTTTTCATTGTCGATAAATATCGGTTTGAAAATGAATTCGGCATTATATCCGGGCAGTGTTATGGATGCGATTCCTACCCTGATTGCGTCGGCGAGTGCTACCGAGAGTAGATATATCACCGGGAAGGCTATAACGTATATGAGCCAGCGCGACAGAAATGTTTCGGTTATCGGCGTGGGGCGCATGAGCAGTCTGATGCGGCCCTCTTTGCTTCTGATGTCCTCCATCATCAGTGATGCGCCCAGGCATGACAGTATCAACCCTCCGAAGTAATATAACGCAGTCATGTCGTCGAGTTTGATATCTCTCTGAGGCCATTCTTCCCAGTAGTAGCTGTAGGGGATGTTTATTATGGCTATGCATATCATCACTCCGACTAACAAGGCGGTGCGGAGCAGTAGTTTGCGTCGGTTTTCGGATATGTAGAGGGCGGTAAGGCTTAGGGTTCTTGCCGCGCTGAATCGGTCGGTGTTTGTCATTGCTGTGTGAATCTGCTGGTTAGACTTTCTGGATTGTTAAGAGCATACTCAAAAAGGCTCTCGAGGTTGAGCTCGGTCGGATGGTCGGGATTGTCGTTGGGCAGGATTAGAGCGCTGCCTCCCACGGCCGGTTGGGCAAACAGTGCCTGCTGCATCATAGCGGGGGAGTCGGAGCTGACAAACCGCAGGCGTTCGGTGATCTCGGCTGTGCTGCGGTCAAGCAGCACGTGGCTGCGGTCGGTGATGACCACATGGTCGAGTATGCGGTCTATGTCGCGTACCTGATGGGTGGATATGATCACGGTGCGTTCGTCGGTCATCGACGAAATGATGAATTTGCGGAACCGGCTTTTGCCGGGAATGTCAAGGCCGTTGGTGGGTTCGTCAAGAAGCAGCAGGGAGGTGTTGCACGCGAGGGCGAAGCACATGAAGGCTTTTTTCTTCTGACCCATCGACAGTGATCCGAGGTGCAGATCCGATTCCAGTTCGAATGTGTCGAGGTGTCGGCGCATGGCGTCAAGGCTGAAGTTGGGATAAAACCGCGAGTTGATGCGCAGATACTCTCCGAGGCTGATGTGCGGGAGCGAGAA
>JAIDKJ010000127.1 GCA_029051835.1 Paramuribaculum sp.
ATGCCGCGGGCGAGGAAGCGTGCGTAGGCCTTGTTGACCGCGATATTGGAGGCCGGAGCGGCCGCGGCGCCGTAGACGGTGAAGTTGAGCACAAACACCTTGTTGGCAGCGGCGGCCTCCGACAGTTTCTGCTGGCTGCCCTTGTCGTCGTAGAGCGATATGTAGATCAGCGGCACCTCCTCGGCCATCACCGACTGGATCGACGAGGGCTGGCGCGATGACAGGAACAGACGCTTCAGATAGGCTGTGCGCGGATCGTTGGGGCGATACTGGTCGAAGGCGTTGGCCACCGCTCCGATGATGCGTATGTCGGTCTTGTTGGCCGGATCATAGAGCGGTTTGCCGTTGAGCTTCTTGTTGAGGATGTAGTATGATACTATTCCGGCCGGATCGGCAAGCATGATCTTGGCCAGTTCGCGCTTGAGCACGCTGTCGGCATGTATGCCTCCGTCGCTGTTGCCTGCCAGAGCGGCCATGAGCTGGCGGTCGACCGACATGAGTCGCTGGGCGGCGTCGCTGCCGTCGAGCGTATACTCCTTGTCGAATGCGTCGGCCCGGCTCACCACCGTCACCGTTTCAATGCTGTCGATCGGGAAATAGAGCGTCTTGTCGGCCAGACGCAGACGGTAGATGTCGGGATAGCCGGCTGCCTGGTGCGATATGGTGAAATTGCCCGATTTCGGGAGGTTTACGGAGTCGAGAGCATACCAGCGTCCGTTGGTCGACGCTTCGAGCAGCAGTGTCTGTCCGTCAGCGCCCTCAATCTGGCCGTTGACGGTCCATTCATTCTTGCCCGTGCAGGCGGCCATGAGAGCCGCCGTAGTCATAATGGCTATGTGTCGTAGTATTTTCATTTGCGAGTGTGTGGCTTGTTGATGTTATTTATCCGCAAAGTTACATAAAAATCCCTTATCCTCAGGCCACGCTCCGCAAAATAATGCTTCGCCGCTTCGTGCGCCGCCTGCCGCGCGATGGCTTGTTTGCAAAAAAATGCTTACATTTGCACAGACAATCCATCATCATTATTCTGTTGCAATGGACTCCACAACCTTCCTTTTTATTATAGAGATGATCGGCACCGCGGCCGCCGCCATAAGCGGCATCCGTCTGGCTGCCAACAAGAGTTTCGACTGGTTCGGGGCATATACCGTGGGGCTTGTGACGGCCATCGGAGGCGGAACCCTGCGCGACGTGCTGCTCGACATACCGCTCTTCTGGATGCAGTCGGCATGGTATCTTGCCATCACGGCCATGTCGCTGGCCACGGTGATAGTATTGCGGCGGCAGCTGGTCAGGTCCGACCGCATACTGTTTATTTTCGACTCTATCGGCCTGGCGCTCTTCTGCGTCATAGGCATACAGAAGACTCTTGCAGCCGGCTATCCGATGTGGGGCGCGGCTGTGATGGGGGTCATCACCGGCGCCTTCGGCGGAGTGTTGCGCGACATTCTCATCAACGAGGCTCCTCTCATATTCAGCAAGGATATATATGCCACGGCCTGTCTGGCCGGAGCGCTGGTCTACTGGGTGGTGATGCTGCTCGGAGGCGACTACGTCAGCCAGGGACTGGCATGTGCGGCCACCGTCATACTGCTCCGCGTGCTCGCCTTGCGCTACAACCTTGCTCTGCCTTCACTCTCGGCAATACCTACCAACAACAAATAACCACCGCATTATGAAAATTAAAAATCTGTTAGTGGCGGCCGCGCTGATAGCCGCCGCCATGCCGGCGGGCGCGAAGCGTATCGCCGACCATGTGGTTCTTATCGGTCTTGACGGGTGGGGCGCCTACAGCGTGGAGCGCGCCGAGATGCCGCGTGTGAAAGCCGAGATGGAGCGCGGAAGCTGGACTCTGGCCAAACGTTCGGTGTTCCCCTCGTCGAGCGCCCCCAACTGGGCGTCGATGTTCATGGGCGCCGGACCGGAGCTGCACTGCTACACCGAGTGGGGATCGCAGAAGCCTGACTTCCCCTCGCGCCTGATCGGCGCCAACGGCATATTCCCCACCGTGTTCCAGATAGCGCGCCAGCAGATGCCGCAGGCCGAGATCGGATGCCTCTACGAGTGGGACGGCATCAAACATCTGGTCGACACTCTCTCGCTGAGCTATCACGCTCTGTCGCCCGACTACGAGCATCATCCCGAACGTCTGGCCGACATGGCGGCTGACTATATCAAGACCAAAAAACCGATGCTTACGGCCATCTGCTTCGACAATCCCGACCATTCGGGTCATAGCGACGGCCATGACACTCCGGGCTACTACGCCACTCTGGCCAAGCTCGACGTGTATGTGGGTCGTATCATCGACGCCCTCAAGGATGCCGGCATCTACGAAAACACGGCTATAATCATCACTTCCGATCACGGCGGCATCAACAAAGGCCATGGCGGACGCACCATGATGGAGATGGAAACCCCCTTCATCATCTCAGGCATGGGAGTGAAAAAAGCCGGAGAATTCCAAGAGAGCATGATGCAGTACGACGTCGCTTCGACCATCGCCTGCCTGCTCGGACTGGAGCAGCCTCAGGTATGGGTGGGCCGCCCGATGAAGCAGATTCTCGAAGCCGACTGAAAATCCCTCCGGTGAGAGCTTAGCTACCATAGCAATCTTAGCTACCATAGCAATCTTAGCTACTATAGCTATCTTAGCTATTTTAGCTATCAGAATTATCGGAGCTATCGGAGTTATCGGACATGATCCGCTACTCCGATAGCTCCGCCTTTTTAGCCCCTACGGAAGTTAGCTCAGCTTTTTCTGATAAATCCGATCTCTCCGATCCCCCTCTCTAAAAACAAACGCGCCCCCGATTCACATCGGAGACGCGCCGCATATACTAACTTAAAAAACAGTCCAAAGACTGGATGGATGGTCGTCGTTTTCTTACTTCACCACCGCCTTGACGGCCTTGCCTGAGGCGAGGCGCACGATGTAGATGCCGCGGGGGAGTCCCTGGGGATTCACACGGCGTCCGGCGATGTCAAAGGTCTGCGCGCCCTCGGGCACGATGATCGTGTTGCCCTCCACGCGCACGCTCTCAGCCTCGTCGGCTCCAACGCCGCTGATGCCTGTCACATCCTTCTTGAAGCTTACCTTGTAGTCTTTGACGTCATTGTTGCCGGGGCGTTTTCCGCTCTCAAGGGCGTAAGCCTTGATGGTGCCACGGATCTCGGCCTGAGTGTCGTTGGTGATCACGATAGCCTTTTCGTAGAGCTTTTCGGCAGCTCCGTCGAGCGAGTAGTAGATCGCGGCTCCATCGGGGCCGGATATGGTGATTGTGGTCACGGCCTCCTGTTCTTCGACGTGGATTTTGACGTCGCCCGAGAGGTATTCTCTCACTACCGATGCCGTGGCCTCGTGCGAGGGGAGCATCTCGGCGGCAGTGGCGCGGGCGAGTATCTCGCATGTGGCCTCAACCTTGACGGCGTCGCCGTTGTAGGGGAGCCATGTCTTGCCTCCGTCGAGCGAATACTCGAT
>JAIDKJ010000128.1 GCA_029051835.1 Paramuribaculum sp.
CGATATGTTTGCATACATGCGACAATACGTCCTCGTAGTCGGCACAGTCGTCAGCGCTCAGCCCGCGGAACAGGGCGCACTCCCCTGTCCCCACAACCGACGGACGCTCGTCATCCCATATTTTGATAAAATATGTTGACTTGCTGTGCATGCGTTCGCGCGATGTCACAGCTTCAAATCCGAATCGCAGGGTATAGGGAGTGTATGAGGCTTTCAGCATCGGTCAGCCGGGGAATTTGGGGAATTTGCCGAAGTCGGGGTCACGCTTTTCAAGAAATGCGTTTTTACCCTCCTGAGCTTCCTCCATCAGATAGTAGAGCAGTGTGGCGTCGCCGGCAAACTCCATCAATCCTCTCTGTCCGTCGAGTTCGGCATTAAGAGCGCGCTTGATCATGCGTATAGCCATAGGGCTACGCTTCAATATGGTTTCGCACCATTCCACCGTTTCATCCTCCAGACGGTCGAAAGGCACTACTTTGTTGACCATGCCCATCTCTTCGGCCTCAAGAGCTGTGTACTGACGGCAGAGAAACCATATTTCTCTCGCTTTTTTCTGGCCTACACATCGTGCGAGATACGAAGAGCCGAATCCGGCATCGAAGCTTCCCACCTTGGGGCCGGTCTGACCAAACCGCGCGTTCTCCGATGCGATTGTGAGGTCGCACACTACCTGAAGCACATTTCCACCGCCGATCGCGTAGCCGTTGACCATGGCTATGACCGGCTTGGGTATGGAACGGATAGCTTTGTGGAGGTCGAGTACGTTCAGTCGAGGCACGCCGTTGGCATCGATATATCCGCCGGTGCCCTTTACATTCTGGTCACCGCCTGAGCAGAATGCCTTGTCGCCGGCTCCGGTGAGGATCACGACTCCGATCTCGGGGCATTCACGGCAGTAAGCCATAGCGTCGAGCATCTCCATATTGGTCTGTGGCCGGAACGCATTGTACACTTTCGGACGGTTTATCGTTATTTTGGCTATGCCGCCGAATCGTTCGAAGAGAATATCCTCGTATTGCTTGATGGATGTCCAGTTTCTCATATCTTTTTATTGATGGTTTGTAAATTCTGATGCACGGTTGAAATATGCCCGCAGTACACGTGCGCTCTCCTCTGCGGGTGTATCTATGGCCAGCAGTGCGGCGCGTGGCGCCGACATAAACGATCGGAATACAGCCCTCAACGTCTGTTCGTCGGCAGCCTCGAAATAGTCAAGACCGTATGCCTCGGCCACCTGTCGGGCCGGGAACTGTCGGGGATGGGCAAAATATTGCTCCAGCTCCTCAAGATCGCGGGTTGATTCCACAAATCTGAATATGGCTCCGCCACCATTGCGCATCACAATTATGCGAAGCCTTGGAGCAAGCGAGGCGTAGGCAAGCGCGCCTATGTCATATTGAGCCGACATGTCGCCTGTGACCAGTACCGTAATGCCCGGATATGCCATGGCTGCGCCGATGGCCGTGGATGTACAGCCGTCAATGCCGCTCACTCCGCGGTTGCAGTCGCTTCTGTGATAGTCGCGGGTGGCAAACAGCTGTGCATATCTCACGGCTGTGCCGTTCGACAGCTGCAGATTGGCATTGCGCGGAATCATTGGCATGAAAGCGGAGAATGCCCGCATGTCGCTCCACGGCGCCGCGCTGACGTATGCCTGATGGGTCGCCTCGGCTCGGCGGGCTATTAGTTCCCAGCGCCGGCTGTAGTCGCTTGGGATCTGATGGGGTTGCATGGCCGATGCCAGCTGCGGGAAAAATACTTCGGGACGCAACTCGATGCGAAGCGACAGATGTCTGAAGCAGTCCACTGTAGTATGTGTATGACCCACGCTCCAATGTTCGGCGTGGCCGATAGATCTGATGTAGTCCTTTATATGCCGGCTCACAAGCGCTCCTCCGAGAGTGATCACTACATCGGGCATTAGCTCGCGTCGGTCATCATCGGTCATCTGGCTCAGCGTCGTGTCAATGCGGCTAATAAATGCCGGATTATGCATGTTGGCAATGGTTTCAGTCATCACCACGAAGTTGGGAAGGCGCGCAAGTCGTCCCAATGCCTGATTGAGCCTGCTGTCGGGCGCCATGAATCCGGCTATGATCATGATTTTTCGTGGAGATGCCAGACGGCGCCCATAAAGTCGTGCGTCGCTGACCGTAAGATCCTCACGCGGGCATAGAGTGGCTATCCTGCGTGGTTGTGGATGAACGGTGTCCGATTTTCGACCAAGCGGAGTGTCGAGTCTGACATTTATATGTACCGGACCCCTGCGGCCGCTCAGGGCGAGGGTCATGGCATCGTTGATCATACGGTTGGCATACCATTTGTCGGCATCTGTTGCCGATTCGTCAAGATCATAGCTCCCCTTGGTGAAGTTGGCGAGAACACCGGGCTGGCGGATGGTCTGCGAGTCGTCCTGATCGATCCATTCGTATGGGCGGTCAGCTGAAATCACTATAAGCGGCAATGCTCTGTAGAAGGCTTCGGCAACGGCCGGCCCGTAATTAAGCACGGCGCTCCCCGATGTACACATGATTGCCACCGGAGCGTCAGACACTGTGGCATGGCCGAGCGCGATGAAGGCTGCCGACCGTTCGTCGGCGATCGGAATTACTTCAATCGCCTTTTCTTTTGTAGCGGCAACCAG
The DNA here is from genome assembly GCA_029051835.1 of Paramuribaculum sp. Classification (GTDB taxonomy): domain Bacteria; phylum Bacteroidota; class Bacteroidia; order Bacteroidales; family Muribaculaceae; genus Paramuribaculum. The sequence goes on from JAIDKJ010000128.1 coordinate 2,645, forward strand.
CAATGGCGCATTGCGCGATCCCGGCGACGCTACGATTGTAGTGACGCCGTAATCTCTCAGGAGCGATATCAGTTCGCGGCATATCCATTTGTCGGTACTCTCAGACATCTTTTTCG
>JAIDKJ010000129.1 GCA_029051835.1 Paramuribaculum sp.
TTTGGGGTGGGAAAACCTATTTTTTGCTCATATCGTTCGGCCTGTCTGGGGCTGTATGCCAGGCTTCGACTCCGGCATTTCTTCGCGGTCTGCGTATAGATGCCTCGATGGAGGCGACTGTAGGCAGCGGTGAGTTCGCTCCGCTGTATATGGCGTCGAACCGTCGCGGCACTCTGTCGTCGGCCGACAATGTGCTTCTGTCGGCCGGAGCCGTGCGCAGTATGGAACTTGACCGCCGGCTGAGTTACGGATATGGCGTGGAGCTGTGGGGCGGCTATTCGTCGGCTGTCGGCTACAGCCGTTATGACGCGTCGACCGACAGCTGGGGTGTAAACAGCCGGAGGCCTTCGGGCTTATGGCTGCAGCAACTTTATGCCGAGGTGAAGTGGCGTTCGCTGACGGCGTCGGCCGGAATGAAGCATGAGGGATCGCCGATAGTCGACGACAGGCTGTCGGGCGGCGACATGATACGCTCGGCCAATTCCCGTCCGATACCGGGCGTGCGTGCCGGGTTTGTCGATTTTCAGCCCGTGCCTCTGACGTCGGGATGGCTTCAGATCTCCGGCGAGCTGGAGTATGGCCGTTTTGCCGACGACGGCTGGTGGCGCGACCATTCGGCGCTCTACAACGGTCATGTGGCGCAGGGCGAGTGGAGTGTCTACCGGCGGATGCATCTCCGCACTGACCCAGATCGGCCGCTGACGGTGACGCTGGGTGTGCAGTGTGCCTCGCAGATAGGCGGAACTACGACGTATTACTCCGGCGGAAAGGTTGCGATGGTGGAGCATAGAGGCCATAAAGTAGCCGATTTTATCAAGATATTGGCTCCGGTGGAGAAGGGCGCCGAGGATTATGTGCTCGGCAATACTCTCGGCACGTGGGATCTGAAAGCCACTGTAGGTCTGCGCGATGGTTACAGGCTGTCGGGCTACTTCCAGTGGATATGGGAGGATGGATCCGGCATGGCGAAGCTCAACGGCTGGGACGGACTCTGGGGAATAGAGATGAAAAACTCCTGTCCCGACGCTATCGTTGGCGGAGTCGTGGTGGAGTATCTTGACCTGACCAATCAGAGCGGTCCGATCCACTGGGCTCCCGGCGATCATCCGTCGACATCGATCACGAGCGAGGCCACCGGCGCCGACGACTATTACAACAACGCATATTACAACTCCTACGCCTATTACGGCATGGGCATGGGACGTGCCACGGTGATGAGTCCGATATACAATACCGACGGCTATATGGCTTATGTGGGCAACCGCATCCGCGGGGTGCATATAGGCATCGAGGGGCGTATAGGCCAGGTAGGCTACCGCGTCCTTGCCGGCTGGCGCAAGGCTTACGGCAACGGATATGAGGCCATGATACCGGCGCGGCAGTCGACTTCGGTGATGGCCGAGGCGTCGGTGCCTCTGCGAAGCGTACCCGGGGCGACGATCGGCATTCAGGGCGCGATAGACCGCGGCAAGCTTCCGGCAAATGCGTCGGCGGCCGCGATAAGTTTCACCTATAGCGGATTGTTGCGATGAAAC
>JAIDKJ010000013.1 GCA_029051835.1 Paramuribaculum sp.
CATCACGCCCCGCCTCTCCGGAGGCGGCGGACGGATGAGCACGTGGGGCAACGTCGACCTGCACAAGGCACTCGTAAGCGCATCGACATTCGACCCGATTCTCGCAGCCGGCCTCGCCCCCATGCTCGGCCTGCCGGCCGAATACAGGTTTGGCAACACATCGCCTGCATCGGTCGGACTCAAAGGCACATCGCAGATGGCATTCGGAGCCAATATCGGCGTGATGTATGACATCACCGACCGATGGACCGTAGGAGCATCGTTCCGCACACGGATGACCATGACCGTCAAAAAAGGCGACGCTACCGTAAGCTATGCCAACGAAGTGGCCGAAAAAGTGCTTGAGGACAAGCTCAACATGATCAATGCCGCCAACTTCAAGGCATCGATGCCCGCACCCTACGTGCTCGGCATGGGCGTCAGCTTCCGCCCCACCGACCGGCTCACACTCGCCCTCGACGCGCAGCTCACCGGATGGAACACCTACAAGACACTCAATATCGAATTTCTCAACGACATAGCGAGCGCCTACGACCAGCACATCGTCAAAAACTACCACAACTCGTGGACATTCAAGGCCGGAGCACAATACGCGCTCACCCATCGGTTTGACATCCGCGCCGGACTGATGGTCGACACCGATCCGGTCAACATCGACCACTACAACCCCGAGACACCCGGCATGACCAAAATAGAGCCGACCATCGGATTCTCATTCCGCCCCATCGAACACCTCTCCATCGATCTGGCATTCATGTATATCGCCGGACTCGGCAAAAACGGCGCATCCTGCACCTATCCCGACCTGCTGGCAGCATCCGTCGGACAGATGTTCCCGCAGCTGCAGCTCCCCGCCGAAAACACCTTCAAAGCCGACTACCGCGTGCACGCCTTCGCTCCCTCTATAGGCATCACCTATAAATTCTGACGAAGCGACTGGCCTCCGCGCCACATACCATAACACCGGGTGGCGATGTGTCGAAATACAAGTTTTTGACACATCGCCTTGTTTTATGTCCGGATGGAGAGGTTGCTGTCAGAGTGGTCCAGATGGTAGGAGCCCTCGGGC
>JAIDKJ010000130.1 GCA_029051835.1 Paramuribaculum sp.
TATGATCAGGCTATTGAGATGATAGACGATGATATAGCCAGAGCAAGAACGCTTGCCGGAGCCAAAGGCGAATCGACAACCATGCGGTCGCTTGTGCTTGACGGTGACTCTGTCGATGTGTGGCCTGGAGTGCGTTTCCGTCAGTTTGGCCCGGCCATGCCGAGCGATATAATTGAGTTTGATATGCCACTCGACCGCAATTGGGAGAAGGGCGATGTCTATGTGCTTTCGGCCAAAATGACAGGCGCCATGAGGCCGACCGAAATAGCCGTGGCAGCCCAATATCAGGATGGCAGCCGAGATTATAATACCGTAAGCATCGATGGCGACGGCTGGAAGCGGATACGTCTGGCACTTGACAAAACCAAGACGGCAACGGATGTCTATGGGTATCTGCGTTACGACAGTGGCGATGAGGTCGCATTTGTTGATTCGCTAAGCCTGGTCAGAATGCGAAGCGACTTCAGGGGCGCTGCATCGGTGGCTACCGGTCAGAAGCGTTATTCGGGTAAATATGGCCGATAGGATTGTCAAGGGGCCGCTGAAAATCATGGCACATGATATAGTGACTGCGGCAGGCCATCACTTCATGCATATAGCGGATATCGATGCGTCGGGAAATGTAACACTCCGCCCCTTCGTGGGCGAAGAGAGCGGAGTGGAGTTTGTCAACGGCAGGGTAACGCTGCATGAAGCTACCGATGCCGACGGATATGCGGCGATACGGTTGAGCATCGATTCATTGTGATGCTTTGCGATACAGTATTACGGCGATTATGGAATAGATGATGTTGGGTATCCACATTGCCACCAACGGTGATGTCATTCCGGATATGGCAAAGGTGGATGTCACGGTCATGAACAGAATATAGCTGAAACTCAACACGAGGCCGATGCCGATGTTGATGCCCATGCCTCCCTTGACTTTGCGCGATGACAGCGCCATGCCTATGACGGTGAGAATAAATGCTGCAGCAGTCATGGCAAACCGCTTGTGGTATTCGATCTCGAATCCTTTGATATTTGCCACGCCTCTCATCTTCTGGTGGGCGATATATTCTGCAAGATCCGGTGTGGTCATCGTTTCATGATCATTTTTTGATATGAGGAAGTCGCGTGGTTCGATCGGTATTATGGTGTCGAGGCGTGTCCCTCTTCTGATCTCTTCGCGTGTGCCCTTGAAGTCGCGTATCATGTAGTCGCGTGCCACCCATCGGTGAAGTGTATCGTAGCGTATGGTCTGTGCGGTAAGTCGGGATACAAGCTTCTTGTCGTCGAATTTCTCAAGCGAAAAACGATAGCCTGTGCTGTTGTTGTTGTCGTAGCGGTTGATATAGGCTATCACTCCGTTGCTGACCTGTAGCTGGATGTTTGATCCGTAGTCGACGCGTTTGTTCTTGACATATGTGTTGGTGTAGTCAATACGCTTGACATTGGCGGGTGGTATCACATAGGCGCTGAGCACAAATGTCAGGCAGGCTATGACGGCAGCCGAGATCATATAAGGCCGCAGCAACCGCCGGAAACTCATTCCTGACGAGAGTATCGCTATGATTTCTGAATTGTCGGCAAGCTTCGAGGTGAAGAATATTACTGCGATGAATGTGAACAGCGGACTGAACTGATTGGCAAAATATGGCAGAAAGTTCAGAAAGTAGTCGAATATGGTGGCCTTCAGGGGCGCTTTCAGGAATGAATCGAGTTTTTCGTTTACGTCAAACATTATCGTGATGGCCAGAATCAGCACGATAGCGAAGACGTAGGTTCCCAGAAATTTGCCTATTATGTAGCGGTCGAGTATCTTGAGCCGGAGGTGTTTCATAGGCGGTTGGTCAGTTGGGGTATGATAGCCCGTTTCCATTGGCTGAAATCGCCTTCAATGATATGTCGGCGCGCTTCATCCATCAGGTGTAGATAGAAGCAGAGGTTGTGGATGGCTCCGATCTGGAGCGCGAGGAGTTCCTGGCTGACAAATAAGTGTCGGACGTATGCACGTGAATATGCGTGGTCAACGAAGCTGGTTCCATCAGGATCGAGCGGCGAGAAGTCGTTAGCCCATTTCAGATTGCGCATGTTGAGTATGCCGTTCATGGTGAACAGCATGCCGTTGCGGCCATTGCGGGTGGGCATCACACAGTCCATCATATCCACTCCGCGGTCGATGGCCTCAAGCATATTAGCCGGAGTGCCTACTCCCATAAGATATCTGGGCTTGTCGGCCGGCAGTATCTCGTTGACCACTTCGATCATGTCGTACATCACCTCGGTGGGTTCGCCAACGGCGAGTCCGCCTATGGCATTGCCCTCGGCTCCGAGATCGGCAACAAATTTGGCCGATTCGCGTCGTAGTTCGGGATATGTGCATCCCTGCACGATGGGGAAGAATGTCTGGCTGAATCCGTAGAGTCCTTCGGTGGCACGAAATCTGTCCCAGCCTCTTTTAAGCCATCGTTGGGTGAGCTGCAGCGAATGATAAGCATAGTCGTAATCGGCTGTGCCCGGCGGGCATTCGTCGAGCGCCATCATTATGTCGGATCCTATGATGCGCTGTATGTCGACCACTTTTTCAGGGGTGAAAAGATGACGTGATCCGTCGATATGAGATCTGAACCATGCTCCTTCCTCTTTCAGTTTACGGTTGGCTGCCAGAGAAAACACCTGAAATCCGCCGCTGTCGGTCAGTATCGGGCGTTCCCATCCCATGAATTTGTGAAGTCCGCCGGCCTGCTGCAATATTTCTGTGCCGGGCCTGAGATATAAATGATATGTGTTGCCAAGTATTATCTGGGCTTTGATGTCGTCGGCGAGATCACGCTGATGCACTGCTTTTACTGACGCCACTGTGCCGACAGGCATGAATATGGGTGTCAGTATGTCGCCATGGTCGGTGGAGATTCTGCCTGCTCTTGCAGCAGAATCCGCGCATGTATGTTGAAGTGTGAAATTCATAATGCAAAGGTACAAAACAATTGTTCTTCCGGCAAAAATTTGGGGATTTCGCAAAAACTGAGTAATTTTGCACTATATATGTTGAGCGCGCATATGGCGTAATTGGTAGCCGCGTTAGACTTAGGATCTAATGTCTTTGGACGTGGGGGTTCGAGTCCCCCTATGCGCACGAGTCACAATGAAAGGTGCTGTATCACGGAGTGTGATGCGGCATCTTTTTTATGTCGAGGCAGATGGTGACTCTCTTTCCCCGGTAGACAAAAAGATGTGAAGGCGGGTCATAACGGCTCATATGGGCCATCGCCATACGAAATTAGAAGAAAGGCTAAAATTAAGACGCTGCGTCAAAAACAAATGTTTGACACAGCGTCCTTTAGATTTAGTATAGTGCTGAATCCGGTTGGGATTCAGGTCATGAGCAGGGGATTACTCTACTGCGGCTACGCCGGGAAGTACTTTGCCTTCGATAGCCTCCAGCAGTGCGCCGCCGCCGGTCGATACGTACGATACTTCGTCGGCGAGGCCGAATTTGTTGATGCATGCCACGGAGTCACCGCCGCCGATGAGTGAGAATGCACCGTTTTTGGTGGCTTTCACGATTGCGTCGGCTATGGCGCGTGAACCGGCAGTGAAGTTGTCGAATTCAAACACTCCTGCGGGGCCGTTCCAAAGAATGGTCTTGGAGGGTTCGATG
>JAIDKJ010000131.1 GCA_029051835.1 Paramuribaculum sp.
GCGATATCACTCTGTCGCGGAATTTGCGCATCACTATGTCGCGCTGCTGTTGCGACAGATCGCCGTGGAGCGCTTCGGCGTTGTAGCCGTCGGCTATCAGCTTGTCGGCAATCTCCTGTGTGTCGCGGCGGGTGCGGCAGAACACTATCGCGTAGATATTGGGCGAATTGTCGGCAATGCGTTTCAGGGCGAGATATTTGTCCTTGGCGTTGACCATGTAGTAGATGTGCTTCACGTTGGCCGAGCCTTCGTTGCGGTTGCCTACGACGAACTCCGTCGGTTCGTGCATGTACTTGCGGGCTATGCGGGCTATCTCGTTGGGCATAGTGGCCGAGAACATCAGCATCTTGCGGTCGGCAGGCACACACGCGAGTATCTCGTCGATGGAGTCGAGAAAACCCATGTTGAGCATCTCGTCGGCTTCGTCGAGCACCACCGTGTGCACTCCGCTCAGATCCACCACTCCGCGGTTGATCAGGTCGATGAGTCGTCCGGGGGTGGCAACGATGATCTGCACTCCGCTTTTGAGCGAGCGTATCTGGCTCTCTATCGACGATCCGCCGTAGACGGGCAATACCTTGATCTGCGGCATGTACTTAGAGAAGTCGGCCAGATCGGAGCCGATCTGCAGACACAGCTCGCGGGTGGGAGAGAGTATGAGCGCCTGCGGCCTCCGCATTTCGGGGTCGATGCGCTGAAGCACCGGGATGCCGAATGCGGCTGTTTTTCCCGTGCCGGTCTGTGCGAGAGCCACCACATCGCCTTCGGCTCCCTCGCCAAGCAGATGCGGTATGACTTTCTCCTGCACCGGCATCGGTGATTCAAAACCCAGTTCTTCGATGGCGCGGCGGAGATTCTCGTTGACGCCCAATTCTTCAAATGTCATGATTTATTGAAATATAATGAAGTTACAAAGGTAGTAAAAATCCTCCAACCCTATAACAATTCAGTCGGTATAATGATTTTGGCGATGTAAATAAAATCGTCGCATAGCCGCGGGCGCTCTTCGCGCATCGGGATATGATCGCGTATGTCGCGGGCGAGAGCCGACGGTGATGAAATGGGGACGATTTTGCGCTTGGGTGAAAAAAAACGTGCATGAAAATGCATTTTTGCCGCTTTTTCTTGCACGGTTGGTGAAAATGCTTTACATTTGCTGCCGTATTTACACGTATTACTTAACAAAAGTTGGTTTTATCAACATTTAATCTAACAAAATGAAAGCAGCAGAAGTACTCGCCGATCTCAAACGTCGCTTCCCCAACGAGCCGGAATATATCCAGGCAGTGGAGGAGGTAATCACCACTATCGAGGATACCTACAACGAGTATCCCGAGTTTGAGCGCTACAACCTCATAGAACGCCTGTGTATCCCCGACCGGATATTCTCGTTCCGCGTCAGCTGGGTCGACGACAAAGGACAGGTGCGCAACAACATGGGATGGCGCATCCAGCACAACAACGCCATCGGTCCGTATAAGGGTGGCATACGTTTCCACTCGTCGGTCAATCAGTCGATACTGAAGTTTCTCGCGTTTGAGCAGACTTTCAAGAACTCGCTGACCACCCTCGCCATGGGTGGCGCCAAGGGCGGATCGGACTTCTCTCCCAGAGGCAAGAGCGACATGGAGGTGATGCGCTTCTGCCAGGCATTCATTCAGGAGCTGTGGCGCCAGATCGGTGCCGACACCGACGTTCCGGCCGGAGATATCGGCGTGGGAGGCCGCGAGGTAGGCTATATGTACGGCATGTACAAGAAGATGGCCCGTGAGAACACCGGCACATTCACCGGCAAGGGACGCGAATTCGGCGGTTCGCTCATACGCCCCGAGGCCACCGGCTACGGCAACGTCTACTTCCTGCTCAATATGCTGCAGACCCGCGGCATCGACATAGCCGGCAAGCGTGTGGCTATATCCGGATCGGGCAACGTGGCCACGTACACTGCCGAAAAGCTCATATCGCTCGGCGCCAAGGTGGTGAGCCTCAGTGATTCCGACGGTACTGTTCTGATACCCGACGGACTGACTCAGGAGCAGATGGACTACGTGTTCCGCCTGAAGAATATCTATCGCGGACGCATCAGAGAGTTTGCCGAGGAATACGAACTGCCTTATCATCCCGGAGAGCGCCCCTGGCAGATCGTCGACTGCGACATAGCGATGCCTTCGGCCACTCAGAACGAGCTTGACGGCGACGATGCCCGCGCACTGCTCAAGCAGGGTGTGATCGCTGTGAGCGAGGGCGCCAACATGCCCTCCACCCCCGATGCCATCAAGGAATTCCTTGCCGCACGCATACTCTATGCTCCGGGCAAGGCGGCCAACGCCGGCGGCGTGTCGGTGAGCGGACTCGAAATGGCTCAGAACTCGCAGAAGCTCTCGTGGAGCGCCGAAGAGGTTGACTCGAAGCTCCGCCAGATCATGGCCGACATCCATCATCAGTGCGAGCTTTACGGCAAGGAGTCCGACGGATTTGTCAACTATGTCAAGGGCGCCAACGTGGCAGGCTTCATGAAGGTGGCTCGCGCCATGATGGCCCAGGGTATTCTCTGACGCATAAATCTGCAAGATACAATAATAGACATCCGGCAGCAATACGCCTCGCATGGTGGCGTTTGCTGCCGGATGTTGTTTTTCGGACCGGTATATCCGCCGGAATATGTTAAAAAAGAGTTAAACATATCCGGAAGCGGACTAATGTGGATGCGGCCGGCTCTTATTATACAGCATGGACAGGCAGGAATTCATACGTCATCTGACCGATTATATGGAATCGCATAAGCAGCAGCTGTTCCGCTACGTGTGTTACCGCGTGGGGGATTCGGCCGATGCCGAGGATATACTCCACGACGTATACCTGCGCATGATCGAAGGCTTCGGATCGACGCGCGCGATCGACAATATGAGCGCTTACGTCTATCGCTCGCTGTTTCATGCCTGTGTTTCGGCCCGGCGCGACGTGCAGCGTCTGCCTCTTGATTCATCCGAGGTGGTCGGGCTGCAAGCCGAGGCACCGTCGACATTTGAAGATGAGTACGCGCGGATCGACGCTATTCTGGCCTGTCTGCCCGACACTCTCGCCGAAGTCATAAGGCTCAGGATCCATGCCTCCATGACTTTCGACAATATCGCCGAAACCCTCGGCGTGTCGGCTGCTACTGCCAAGCGCCGCTATTATCAAGGACTTGAGATGCTACGATTAAAATACGATGTACTATGAGCCACTCCACCGACCATAACGAGAAAGATTACAGCCGTCTGATCGAGGCACTGACTCCGAAACATGCGCCCGTGACGCGGATGAAGTTTGTGCCTCCGGTGCGCCGCCGTAGCCGTCTGGCGACGTTGCTGCATCATGCAGGACGTGTGGCGGCGGTGCTGGTGGTGGGCATCGGCATCGGATTGCTGCTGTCGCGCCCCGACACTACCATAGCCGCCGAGAAGACCATGGAGCTGGGCATAGAGAAGCTGCGGTCATCCAAGCGGTGTCGCATCGAACTGGATGCGCGTATGCTCCCGCCCACTGCCATCAGGCCCTTCAGGCTGTCGCCCGACGGGGAGATGACGCCTGTTGTGATGAACTATTATTCGGATTCGTTGCATGTCGGCATCACGTTGGACTGGGCTATACAGGGT
>JAIDKJ010000132.1 GCA_029051835.1 Paramuribaculum sp.
GTTGCTGACGTAGAGCACGGGTTTGTCGGTGAGCAGGCAACGCTCGCGGGCAAAGCGCTGTTCGTCGACAGTGTCGAACTTCACCGAGCGGGCAGGGCGTCCGGCCGACAGGGCTTCGTGATAAGCCGAGAGCACTTCATACTGCAGCTTGGCGGTCTTGTCGCCGCCGGTCTGCGCCTGTTTCTGTGTGCGAGCCATGCGGGAGTCGACGGTTTCGAGATCCTTTACCATCAGCTCGTAGTCGATGATCTCCTTGTCGCGGACAGGGTCGACCGATCCGTCGACATGGGTTATGTTGTCGTCGTCGAAGCAGCGGAGCACGTGGATGATGGCGTCCGTTTCACGTATGTTGGCCAGGAATTTGTTGCCGAGGCCTTCGCCCTTGCTGGCTCCCTTTACCAGGCCGGCGATGTCGACGATCTCCACCGTGGCGGGTACCACGCTCTTGGGCTGACACATCTCGACGAGTTTGGTCAGACGGTCGTCGGGGACGGTTATGACGCCTACGTTTGGTTCGATGGTGCAGAACGGGAAGTTGGCCGACTGCGCCTTGGCGTTCGACAGACAGTTGAAGAGTGTTGACTTGCCTACGTTGGGCAGGCCTACTATGCCGCATTGTAATGCCATGATTTCAGTGATTTTCGTGTTTGATTGGTGTGCAAAGTTACTTACAATCTTCCAAACCGCCAACCGTCAGTCGGTGGTGCTGACTATATGCACGTCCATCTGCGGGAAGGGGAAGCTGACGCCCGATGCGGGCAGCTCGGTGTAGATGCGGCGTATGACGGAGTTGTAAAGTCCCCAGTAGTCCGAGGTGCGGGCCCATGCGCGGACGGTGAGGTTCACGCTGCTGTCGGCGAGCGAGGCAATGGCTACGGTGGGGTCGGTCACCGGCACTTTGGTCAGTGCGCGGATCGCGGCTTCGGTCTGGCGCTGGTGGGCGCGCAGACGTTGGCGGGGCGAGCTGAAAATGCGTCCGATCCAGGAGCGCTTCTGCGCCTGATCGTTGTCCGATGTTTCGTCGGCGGTTTCATCGTCGGTCGGTTGGTCGGCTTCGTCGGGTCTGACGTCAGCGGCACGAACCACCAGCGGCTCGCCGGCCAGTATGTCGAGTATGGCTTTTTCAGCCGTTTCGAAGCTGTCGCCGTATGAGATGCCTATGTCCCACTGCACCCGGCGG
>JAIDKJ010000133.1 GCA_029051835.1 Paramuribaculum sp.
CATTAACACTCCGCCCCGAAACCTTATCGCCCCGCACCACGTTATAGATCCATAACCATATCTTACAAACTTTCCCACACACTCTCTGAACCCTACCGTTATGGCACATCCACGCACCCTCATCCTCACAGCCGCCGCACTCGCAGCCACAATCCTCCCGCGCGCCGCCGCACAAGAACCCACCGACACATTTCTCATCCCCGAACGAGCCATCGTAGCCACCGGCGACCCCGACAACGGACGCCACCTCGTCGGCATACTCTACAACCCCGTCGAAGCCCACTTCACCGACCCGACCCCACCGCGATTCCTCTTCCTCGACCGCGAAGGCAAAGTAGCATTCGGCATCGGAGGCTACATCAAAGGATCAGCACGCTACGACTTCGACGGCTCCGTCGACGACGGACCCAGCTTCGTCACCCACGACATCCCCACGCCCAACCGCAGCGACCAGAACCAGGCCCTCGGAGCCACCTTCAACCACTCCGTAGTGTTCATGCAGCTCGTCGGCACCACCAGCCGCTTCGGCAACTACGAAGTCTACGTCATGACCCGCTTCTCGCAAGGCGCCGGCGACACCTACGGCGTACAGGTCAAGAAAGTCTACCTCCGCCTCGGCAACCTCATGGCAGGCTACAGCCTCTCCCCCTGGATGGATCCCGGAGCAGCCGTCCCTGTAGTCGATGACCAAGGCCCCTCAGGCTCCGCATTCGCCTACAGCGCGCAAGTGCGCTACACCCCACAGTTCGGACGCCACTGGGGCGCATCATTCGCCCTCGAGATACCCGAAGCAGCCATGACCCTCACCGACCACACCCGCAAGATAGCCCAACGGGTGCCCGACATCTCATCACACATACAATACAACTGGCAGAACGGCCACAGCCACATACGACTCACAGCCATGCTCCGCAACCTCGTCTACCGCGACGAAGTCCGCAACGACAACCGATTCGTCACCGGCTACGGATTCATGCTCAGCGGAGCCATCGGAGTAGCCCCCCAGCTGTCGCTCCTCTACCAGACAAGCTACGGACGCGGCATGGCCAACTATATCAACGACCTCTCAGGCTACGGCTACGACCTCATCCCCACCTCCACGCCCGGACGCCTGCAGGCCCCACGGTCGCTCGCCTTCGAAGCCGGCGCACGCCTCGACATCAGCCCCTCGCTATTCTTCACCGGATGCTACAGCCAGGCACGCGTCTACGACCAGCAAGCCATGGGCCCGCAAGCCTACCGCTATGCACAATACGCCTCCGTAAGCGGATTCTACGACATCATACCCGACCTGCGGCTCGGCCTGCAGTATATCTACGGCAACCGCGCCGACATATCAGGCACCCACGGCCACGCCAACCGCGTCACCGCCATGATACAATACAGCTTCTGACCCCCTTCACACCCCCTCTCAACTCTCACCCACTCTCTCTCCTCCCCTCTCTCCTCCCTCCTCTCTCCTCACCTTTTCTCCCCACTCCGCCCCCTCCGAGTACTCCGATTTCTCCGATTACTCTGATTTTTCAGATCCCTCCGATACCCCACCCCAAAAGCACAGGG
>JAIDKJ010000134.1 GCA_029051835.1 Paramuribaculum sp.
TTCCCTCCGGCATTATAGCTGACCCGGGCTATCAGGAGGAGATCGTCGAGAGTGAAGTTGGCGCTCGAACGCGATCGCATATTGAGCCCCTCCACTCCGAAATAGACCGCATCGGCTCCGGCCCTGATGGCCGCCTGCAGCGAGTCGTAGGAGCCAACGGGCGCCATTATTTCAAAATCCTGACGTTTCATTGTCGGCTATGATGGTTTTTTGTGTGTGATATTCAGAAATTGATGCCGGCCTTGCGTATGTAAGCCGCGAACGACTCCGAGAAGCGTTCGTTGGACTCTCGCGGATAACGCACCAGGGCGAAAACCTGCGCCAGATTCTCAAGCGAATTTTCCTCGACAAACCGGCGGGAATCCTCGCGAGCCTCCTTGTCGGCATAGAGTTGGCGCAGGCGCGAGTCGGAGAAGTCCTCGTAGCTCTCGCTGTGCATGATGGCCTCGACGGGCAAGCGCCCCGGATCGGCGGGATACTCGTCGGGATAACCGATAGTCACCGTGGTGACAGGCACCACGAGCGCAGGCAGCGACAGCGCCTCGGCGATCTGTGGAGCATTGTAGGTGGTGGTGCCGAGATAGCATGTGCCGAGTCCGCGGCTTTCGGCTGCCGTGCACAGCTGCTGAGCGAACATTGCGGCGTCGAGGACAGCGGCGAAGAACATCTGCAGATTGTCGAATCCGGCCTCGGTGCCGGAGATCTCACACCAGCGGGTGAAGCGCCGCAGGTCGGCGCACACCGTGACCGCCACCTGACACCCCTGAAGCTGCGGCTGTCCGAAGTGCATCGGCGCCAGACGGCTCTTCATCTCAGCCGACCGCGTGACCACAGCCGAATAGAGCTGCATATTGCCCGTGGTGGGGGCGTGGGAGGCCTCTTCGACAAGTTCGCGCAGAGTGTCGTCGGACAGCAGACGGTCGGAATAACGGCGGACGGTGCGGCGTCCGGTAAAAAATGTATCTGTAGGCATAAGCATCTTTTTGTCGGCAAAGTTACTCAATTATTTCGTAACTTTGCAGACCGAAAAATCACAACCCCCTCAAGCAGTGGAAAAGAATACCTATACCTACGACGAGGCCTATGAGGCCACCCTTAAATATTTCGGCGGCGACGAGCTTGCCGCCCGCGTATGGGTCAGCAAATATGCGCTCAAAGACTCCTACGGCAATATTTACGAATGCACTCCGGCCGACATGCACCGCCGTCTGGCCGACGAGATAATACGCATCGAGAACAAGTATCCCGACCCGATGCAGCACGAGCGGGTGATGGAACTTCTTGACCATTTCCGCTACATCGTGCCGCAGGGCAGCCCGATGACCGGCATAGGCAACAACTATCAGGTGGCCTCGCTCAGCAACTGCTTCGTGATAGGCCTCGACGGCAATCCCGACAGCTACGGCGGCGTCATCAAGATCGACGAAGAGCAGGTGCAGCTCATGAAACGCCGCGGAGGGGTAGGCCACGACCTTACCCACATACGCCCCAAGGGCACTCCGGTGAAAAACTCGGCTCTGACCTCCACCGGCCTGGTGCCGTTCATGGAGCGCTACAGCAACTCCACCCGCGAAGTGGCCCAGGACGGACGCCGCGGCGCCCTGATGCTGACAGTCAGCATAAAGCATCCCGACTCCGAGAAATTCATCGACGCCAAGATGACCGAAGGCAAGGTGACCGGCGCCAACGTGTCGGTGCGCATCGACGACGCCTTCATGCAGGCCGCCATCGACGGCACCACCTATTGCCAGAGCTTCCCCACCGACTCCGCCAATCCTGATGTGACCCATCAGGTGGACGCCGCACAGCTCTGGGGCAAGATAGTGCACAACGCATGGAAATCGGCCGAACCGGGAGTGCTCTTCTGGGACACCATCATACGCGAGTCGGTGCCCGACTGCTATGCCGACCTCGGCTTCCGCACCATCTCCACCAACCCGTGCGGCGAGATACCCCTATGTCCCTACGACAGCTGCCGCCTGCTGGCGATCAACCTCTACT
>JAIDKJ010000135.1 GCA_029051835.1 Paramuribaculum sp.
AACGGACACAGCCCTATATAGCCGCTTCCGCGCTTCTTGAGGCGCACATAATCGCTCACCACCTCCACTATATCGGCGGTGTCGTTGATCTTTCTTACTGTAGCGTCGTCGATCCTTGCCATGACAGGGCAAAGTTACGAAATCTTTCGCTTACGGCGCGTATGACGGATGAAATAGGCCAGAAACAGCACCGCCGCCAGAAAGAGCGACACGGAGAAGCTGAGCAATATGCCGTAGATGCCCATTGAGGCGGTGAAAGCCATCAGATAGGTGACCGGCATGCCTACGACGACGTAGCTCACGAAAGCTATCCACACCATCGGCATCACCTTCGACGTGCCGCGCAGGGCATTGGCGAAGTTGATCTGCGTGGCGTCGCAATACTGGTAAAGCACCAGCGGCACGATGAGCGACACGGCGGTGGCTATCACAGCCGGATCGCGAGTGAACTGGCGTATGATCCCCGGCCCGAAAAAGATGAAGGCGGCCGAAGCCGAAGTGGCCAGAAGCAGCAGTATGTGGTAGCCGGCAAAGGCCGTGCGTCGCATCAGCCGCCGGTCGGAGAGTCCGGCCGCATTGCTGACGAGCACCGACACCGCCGCGGCCATGCTGTAGTAGACGCAGAAACCGAGCGTGCCGATGATCACCGTGACCTGAAACGCCGCAAGCTCTATGGCTCCGAGCCATCCGGCCATGACGGCCGCCGCCGAGAACGATCCCGACTCGAAGGTCATCTGCATGGCCACAGGCCACGACGTGCGCCCCACGAGGCGCCACTGCTCCGCGTTGATCCTCCCCTCGGCAAAGCCCCGGCGATACTCGCGGTAGTCGCGGCGGAAAGCGAATACGCATATTATGGCCGCCGGACACACCAGTCGCGCCACGAGCGTGGATATTCCCGCGCCGGTGAGTCCCAGCTCCGGGCATCCCCAGTGGCCGTAGATAAGCAGCCAGTTGCCTGCGATATTGAGCACGTTGGCCCCCAGGATGATCCACATGGGCATACGTGTGCGCTGAATGGCGTAGGCCCACTGCGCGAATACATTGAACAGCGCCACAGGCACCACTCCGGCCAGATATATCAGGTAGTAGGGCCGCATCACCGGCAGCAGCTCCTCGGGCTGCCCCATGCGGTGGAGATTGAAATACGCCACGGTCATGACGGCCGTCACCAGCAGCGCGAACGCTATGTTGACGGCCACGCCGTTGCGCAGAAGCGACCCTATGGCTCGGAAGCGTCGCTGAGTGAAGAGTGAGCCTACAAGCGGAGTCAGTCCGTAGGTGAATCCCACGCATGCGAAAATGCACACGTTGAAGAGATTGTTGACGAACGATGCCGACGCCAGAGCCTCCGTAGAGTAAAGACCCACCATTTTCGTATCGGCAAAGCCGACAACAATCATCCCGAGCTGCCCGATGAGTATCGGGAGCCCGAGACGAATTATCTGCATATATGTGGCCCGACGGCCCGGCAGCTCACGCGCCGGAGCGTCAGTACTGCTCATCGGCGTTGGGGAAGTCGGTGTTCTTCACATCCTCCACATAGCGGCTCACGCCGGCATTGATCACCGTGGCCAGATCGGCGTAGCGGCGCAGGAATTTGGGCGAGAAACCGTGGTTCATGCCCATCATGTCCTGAAACACGAGAATCTGTCCGTCGACGCCCGATCCGGCGCCGATGCCTATCACCGGCACGCTCACCTGCTGCGCCACGCGCTGCGCCAGCGCCGCCGGCACCTTCTCGAGCACTATGGCGAAGCATCCCAGCTCGTCGAGCATACGCGCGTCCTCCTCAAGCTTGCGCGCCTCGGCCTCCTCTTTGGCACGGACATTGTAGGTACCGAACTTATTGATCGACTGCGGAGTGAGTCCGAGATGACCCATCACGGGGATTCCGGCAGTCAATATGCGCTCTATCGACTCGCGGATCTCCGATCCGCCCTCGAGCTTCACGGCCTCGGCTCCGGCCTCCTTCATGACGCGCACAGCCGATGCCAGAGCCTCCTTGGAATTGCCCTGATACGTGCCGAACGGCAGGTCAACCACTACGAGCGCACGCTTCACCGCCCGGGTGACACCCTTGGCGTAGGTGATCATCTCGTCGAGAGTGATAGGCAGAGTGGTAAGATTGCCGGCCATCACGTTGGATGCCGAATCACCCACCAGTATGAGATCCACACCGGCCTCGTCGACGAGCGATGCGATAGTGAAATCGTATGATGTGAGGCAGGCTATCTTCTCGCCGCGCTGCTTCATTTCGATCAGGCGACGTGTGGTCACCTTAGTCGTTGTCTGTTCGGTATATGTCGACAGTTCTTTAAT